>NZ_CEXFHW010000001.1:0-72378 GCF_982640115.1 Quisquiliibacterium sp.
CGGCAGCAGCTTGCCGCGCGCGGTGTGGCGGGCCCGCGCGGTCTCGCCGCCGCCGGCGGCGTGCAGGGCCATCTGGGCGTGCAGGTCGCCGATCTGCAGGCGCATGGCCTGCTCGTTGGCGCGGAACTGCGGGTTTCGGGGGTTGAGTCGGGATTCCAGCGGTTTCAAGTCAGGGTCTCCTCGGGGAGGGGATGGGGCTGCAGCCCCACGCACTGCATGACCATCAGGGTGTGCCCATCGATGAGCTCGCGCTGGCCGAGCCGGCCGCCCTCGCGGTACCAGCTGCCCACGCCGGTGAACATGGCCAGGATGGCAAAGGCCGCCACCCGCGCATCGGGCAGACGGAAGCGCCCTGCGCGGATGCCTGCGCCGAGGATGCCGCTCAGGATGTCCTCGTAGCGGCGGCGCAGCGCCACCACCCGCCGGTAGTCGGCCGGGGCCAGGCTGCGCAGCTCCATGTTGGCCACGAACACCTCCTTGCGGCGCAGGGTGTGAAAGCGGATGTGGAAGGCGACGAAGGCGCGCAGCAGCGCCACCGGGTCGTCGGTGGCCGGGCGCTCGGCCTGCCAGTGGCCGAGCAGGAAGTCGAGATGGCCCACCTGCAGATCGACCAGCAGCGCGGCCTTGCTCGGGAAGTAGCGGTAGACCGCGCCGGGCTGGATGCCCACCTGCGACGCGATCTGGCGCATGGTGGTGGCCTCGAAGCCGCGTGCTGCGATCAGGCCCACCGCGGCCTGGCGGATGGCTTCTTCGGTGCGGCTGCCTTCGGAACCGGTGGTGCGGGCCATGTCGCGATGATAGCAGGGAATTGAACGCTCGGTCATTTAATGCCGGCCGCGACGCCGGCAGGCGTTTCACGCCGCCGCGCCGGCGCTTCGTCGCATCGCCGCGGCGCTCGCCGGTGCGGCCACGACACTGGCGGCTCCCGTCACCCGATCGCCGGCCAGGCCGGCTCCGAGGAGCTCTGCGATGCCTTTCCCGAATCCCCCCTTCCTGGCCGAGGCCGTCAGCCGCGCTGCGGCGCGCACCGGCGTCACCGGCCGTCGGCCCCTGCCTTCCCGCGCGGCGGCCCTGAAGCTTGCCCTCGCCCTGCTCGCGGCCGGTGGCAGCGCCTCGGCGGCCAGCGCCGCCGGGCTCGAACTGGAGGTGGCCGGCATCACCTCGGCCGAGGGCCGGCTGATGGTGGCGGTGTTTCCGAGCGAGGAACGCTTCCGCGTCAATCCGGTCGAGACGCGCGTCCTCGACGCCAGGCCGGGCAGCGTGCGGGTGCGCTTCCCGGGCCTGCCCGCCGGTCGCTATGCGGTCGCGGTCTTCCAAGATCGCAACGGCAATGGGGTGCTCGACACGAACCTGCTCGGCATCCCGAGCGAGCCGGCGGCGTTCTCCGGCGAGCCGGCCCGGATGGGTCCGTCATCGTGGGCGCAGGCGAGCTTCCCCCTGCCCGAGACCGGCGCGAGCGTGCTCGTGCGCCTGCCGAAGTGAGGCCGCGATGAACCGTCGTGATTTCCATCGCCTGAGCGCCCGTGGGGCGGCTCTCGGACTGCCGTTGACCGGTGCGATCGGCTCGGTGCTCGCCCCGTCGGCGGCATCGGCCGCGACCGCGGCCCCGGCCGCCGCGACCTCGTCCGCCAATGCCCTCTGGGCCCGGGCCTACGATGCGGTTCCCGAAGTCTGGACGCCGCTGCGGGTGGCCTTCGATCGCCCGCTGCCCGAAGCCCTGAGTGGCACGATCTGGCGCAACGGCCCGGCGCGCATGCGTCGCGGCGATACCCGCTACACCCACTGGTTCGATGGCGACGGCATGGTCCACTCGTTCCGTCTGCGGGGTGACGCGGTGGTGCACGCCGGGAAAATGATCCGCACCGACAAGTACCGCGCCGACGAGGCGGCCGGCCGCTTCCTGCGCGACGGCTTCGGCACCGCCGTGCCGGGCTCACAACCCTTTGCCAGGCCCGACGAGGCCAATGTGGCCAACATCTCGGTGCTGCCGCTCGGGCGCGAGCTGCTCGCGCTCTGGGAGGCGGGCTCGCCCTGGCGCGTCGATCCGACCAGCCTCGACACGCTCGGGCGCAAGGTGTGGTCGCCCGCTTCCGACGGGCTGCCCTTCTCGGCCCACCCGCGCATCGAGGCCGACGGCTCGGTGTGGAGCTTCGGCTACCTCACCGGCAGCAGCAAGCTCGCGTTATGGCGCCTGCGGCCCGATGGCAGTCTGGCGACGCTGCGGGTGATCGACGCGCCCAACACCGACATGGTCCATGACTTCGCGATCACCGACCGGCACCTGGTGTTCCTGCTGATGCCCCTGCGGCTCGACCCGCAGGCCCCGCGCGATGCGGCCTTCATCGACCGCCTGCGCTGGCGTGACGGCGAGCCCTCGGTGCTGCTGCTGGTCGACAAGGACACGCTGACGGTGAGCCATCGCGCCGAGCTGCCGGCCCATGCCTTCTTCCATCTCGGCAACGCCTGGCGCGAGGCCGACACCGTGACGCTGCAGGTGATGAGCCTGGGCGGCATGGCCTCGACCATGACCGCGATCCGCGCTGCGATGGCGGGTCAACCCGCCGAGGGGCTGGGCTCGGCAATGCTCGAGGTCCGCATGGGCCTCAACGACCGTCGGGTACGGGTGGAGCGCACCCCGATGCGCGACGCGGAATTCCCGGTCTGGGACGCCCGCCGCACCGGCCAGCCCACCCGCCATCTGATGGCGCTGGCCGCCGCCGAAAGCCTGCCCGCGGGCGGCTTCGGGTTCAACGCGATCCGCCGCTTCGATCGGGTGAGCGGCCAGGTCAGCGGCTTTGATCTGGGCGCCGGCATGCTGGCCGACGAGCACCTGTTCGTGCCGCAGCCCGGCGGCGGTGAAGGCGAGGGCTGGCTGATCGGCACCGCCCATGACCGCCAGGCCGAGCGCACCGTGCTGTCGGTGTATCGCGCCCAGGCGCTGGGCGACGGGCCGGTGAGTCAGGCGGTGATTCCCCGGCGCCTGCCGCCGGGGCTGCATGGGCGGTTTCAGGCGGCCTAATCCACGATCGCCTGATACACCAGCTCCCGCATCAGATACCGGTAGGGCAGCCGGGCCTGCGGCGACTGCATCATCAGCACCGCAAACAGCTTCTCCTTCGGGTCGATCCAGAAGTAGGTGCCGTAGGCGCCGCCCCAGAAGTAGTCGCCGGGGCTGCCGTGCAGGGGGCTGCGGCCGGCCTCGGTGCGCACCGCGAAGCCCAGACCGAAGCCCTGGCCCATCTCGGGCGAGGGTTGCAGGGCCTCGAAGCGGGCCATGTCGGCACCCATGGGGGTGCCGGGCGGCAGATGGTCGCTGGTCATCAGCTCGACGGTCTTGCGCGACACCAGGCGTACCCCGTCGAGCTCGCCGCCGTTCAGCCAGAACTGGCAGAAGCGGGCGTAGTCGGCGGCGGTGGACACCATGCCGCCGCCGCCCGACTTGAAGGGCAGGTCGGCGATCACCGGGGGCACGCGCGGCAGCTCGTTGCGCGGACCTTCGCGCTGCGGCCGCGCGCCGCGCTCGCCCTTGCCCTGCGGCACCGAGAATCCGGTATCCACCAGGCGCAGCGGACCGGTGATGCGCTCGGCGATGAACCGATCCAGCGACAGTCCGCTCACCACTTCCACGATGCGCCCGAGCACATCGGTGGCCACGCTGTACTCCCAGGTGCTGCCCGGCTGATAGACCAGGGGCAGCCGCGCGAGCTTGGCCACCAGCTGCTCGTTGGTGTCCTCGGTGGAGCCCACCTTGGCATCCACATAGGCCTGCTTGACCGGGTTCGGCCCGGCCAGGCCGTAGGTGAGGCCCGAAGTGTGCCGCAGCAGGTCCTGGATGGTCATCGGCCTGCGCGGCGCCTCGAGCACCAGCTCGCCGCGGCCCTCGCCGTCTCGGCGGACCACGCCTACCTTCAGGTCCTTGAAGGCGGGCAGGTACCTTGCGGCCGGGTCGGCAATCGACAGCCGCCCTTCCTCGGCCAGCATCATGATCGCCAGCGAGGTGAAGGGCTTGGTCATCGAGGCGATGCGGAAGATGGCATCGGGCCGCATCGGCACCCGCGCCTCGGCGTCGCGCCAGCCCACGCTCTCCTGGTAGGCGATCCGTCCGCGGCGTGCCACCAGCACCACCGCGCCGGGGATCTCGCCCTTCTCGACTCCCTGGCGCAGGCGCTCGGTGAGCCGGGCCAGGCGCGCGGAAGATAGCCCCACCTCCTCGGGGCGCGCGGCGCGCGGCAGCTCCTGCGCCGCGCCGGTCGCGCCGGCGCCCAGCAGGGTCAGCGCGGCCATGCCGGCCAGCGCCAGGCGGGACGCCGATGAAAAAAGGAACATGGAGGATCTCCGAGGCGGGCGGGGCGCGCGGACGCGCGGGCGGGCGAGGGCAGGGCCAGACCGCTTGATAGTCGCTATCGTCGACTCTCGCAAGCCCTGGACGGCGCTTCCGGAATCGTGCGGGCCGGGCCGGGCCCGGCGCGCCGGGCGGAGTGAGACAATTGCGCACCCGCCCACGCCAGCGCTTCGCGCGCCGTCTTCCAAGGCCTCCCGCCGTGCCCGTTCCCGCCGCCCGCTTCGCGCATCGCCCGACCGGCCCTCGCGCCGGTCGCCGCGGCGGCGGCCGCGAGGCGGATGCCGACCCTGCCGACACCGGCCTCGCGCTGGTGCTCAAGGCCGCGGCCTTCGCCGCCGAGCGCCATCGCCGCCAGCGGCGCAAGGATCTGCATGCCACGCCCTACATCAACCACCCGCTGGCGCTCGCAAGCGTGCTTTCGGTGGAGGCCGGCGTCACCGATCCCGAGGTGCTCGCCGCCGCCTTGCTGCACGACACCCTGGAAGACACCGAGACCAACGCCAGCGAGCTGCGCGAGGCTTTCGGCGAACGGGTGGCGGCGATCGTCGACGAGGTGACCGACGAGCCTGACATCGACGATGACCTGCGACGCCAGCGTCAGGTCGACCGGGCCGGCCAGCTCAGTCTGGGCGCGCGCCTGGTGAAGCTCGCCGACAACATCGCCAACCTGCGCGATGTCGCCGAGCGTCCGCCCCATGCCTGGGGCCTCACCCGCAAGCGCGACTACTTCGACTGGACCGCGCGCGTGGTGGCCGGCCTGCGTGGCACTCACCCGGTGCTCGAGTCGCTGTTCGATCAGGCGCAGTCGCGCCGGCCCTGACTTTCGCAATCCCCGTCGCCCGCCTTGTGGCCCCTCCGGGGGGCTGGCAGCATTCGCCGCTCCTGTTCCCACCCTTCGAGGCCCTGCCGTGGACAACCAGCCCGCCCAGCCCCTGCTGTTCACCCCCATGCGCCTGCGCGGCGTGACCCTGCCCAACCGGCTGGTGCTGCCACCGATGGCGCAGTACAGCGCCGAGGAGGGCTTGGCCAATGAATTCCACCTCGCCCATTACGGCCGCTTCGCGGTCGGCGGTGCCGGCCTGATCTTCATCGAGGCCACCGGCGTGACCCGCGAGGGCCGCATCACGAATGGCTGCCTGGGCCTGTGGAACGATCAGCAGCAGCGCGCCTTCGAGCCGATCGCGCGGGCGATCAAGGCCCAGGGCGCGGTGCCGGCCATCCAGCTCGGCCATGGCGGACGCAAGGCGAGCATGCAGCGGCCCTGGTTCGGCAATGGCCCGCTCAATGATGCCGACCTCGCTCGGGGCGAACAGAGCTGGCAGCCGCTGGGCCCCTCGGCGGTGCCGCTGGCCGAGGGCTGGCTGGTGCCGCGGCAGATGGATGCCGACGACATGGCCCGCACCCGCAAGGCCTTCGCCGATGCCGCGCTGCGCGCGCTCGCCGCCGGTTTCGAGGTGATCGAGATCCACATGGCGCACGGCTATCTGCTGCAGTCCTTCGTGTCGCCACTGTCGAATTTCCGCACCGATGCCTATGGCGGCAGCCTCGAGAACCGCATCCGCTTTCCGCTGGAGGTGGTCGATGCGGTGCGCGCCGCGCTGCCGCAGGCCACGCCGCTGTTCGTGCGCATCTCCAGCGAAGACGGCTTCGAGGGCGGCTGGACCATGGACGACAGCGTGGTGTTCGCCCGCGCCTTGCGCGAGCACGGCGTCGATGTGGTCGACTGCTCCTCGGGCGGCAACACCCCGCGCGGCGCCACCAACGCCAATCTGCAGCGCACGCCCGGCTATCAGGTGCCGTTCGCACGCCGCATCCGTCAGGAGGCTGGGGTGATGAGCGAGGCCGTGGGCCTGATCCGGGATGCCCGCTTTGCCGAGCAGGTGCTGCAGGAGGGCGGCGCCGACCTGGTGGCCGTGGGCCGGCAGTTCCTCTACGAGCCCTTCTGGGGCCTGCATGCCGCGCACCAGCTCGGTATCGATCCCGACTTCACCCGCTGGCCGCGTCAGTACGCCTGGTGGCTCGAGAAGTGGGACAAGGGCATTCGCGCGCGCGAGGCGGCCGAGCGCCGGGCCTGAAGCGGTCAGGCTGACCGCCGCGGGTGCCGCCGGTCAGGACGGCGCGCCGCCTGCCGGCGCCGGCCCCGGCAGGCCGCAGATCGCCGGCAGCAGCTCGCCGATGGGGCCGCGCAGCACCGCGTCGGCCACCTCGTCCATGGCGGTGGCCTGCGCATTGATGATCACCACCTTCGCGCCGGCGCGGCTGGCCAGCGGCACTGCGCCGGCCACCGGATAGACCTGCAGGGTGGAACCCACCGCGAGCAGCAGGTCGGCCTCGCCGGCCACGGCCATGGCCCGGTCGATCACCTCGGGCACCAGCGCCTGACCGAAGGAAATGGTGTCGCTCTTGAGGATGCCGCCGCAGCCCAGACAGGCCGGGTCGGCCTCGCCGGCGCGCACCCGCTCGAGCGCCTGCGGCATGGGCGTGCGCTCGCCGCAACGCCAGCACATCACGCGCCGGATGGTCCCGTGCACCTCGATCACCTTGCCGGGCGAGTTGCCGGCGATCTGGTGCAGCTCGTCGACATTCTGCGTGATCAGCGCGTGCAGCTTGCCGCGCTGCTCCAGATGCACCAGGGCCTGGTGGCCGCGGTTGGGTCGCGCCTGCCAGGCGGTGTGCTCGAGCCGGCCACGCCACGCCGCCCTGCGCACCTCGGGATCGGCGAGATAGTTCTGGAGGGTCGACTGCTTCTCGGCGGCCGGGTTGCGGGTCCAGACGCCCTGCGGGCCGCGGAAGTCGGGAATGCCGGAGTCGGTGGAGATGCCCGCACCGGTGAGCGCCACCACGCGGCGGGCGGTGTCGATCCATCCGGCGACGGTGCGAAGCGCGTCGGCGTTGTCCATGGTCGCGGGCTAGGTAGAGGTCCGGCCGGTCGGTCGGGACAGGGCGCTCAGAGCATGCTGGCGTCGGTGGGCAGGCCCATCAGCACGCGGCCGGCCAGCTCCCAGGTGGGCGGCGCGATCATCATGTGCTGGGTGGCCGCGAAGGCATCGCGAAAGCGCCGCTGCAGGGGATGCGAGGCATAGAGCACGCTGCCCCCGCCCAGCTCGTACATCATGCGCACCACATCGGCGCTGCTGCGGGTGGCGTGGGTGGCCGCCAGGCGCAACAGGGCGCGGCCCTCGACATCGATGGGACTGCCCGACGAGGCCCGTGTCCAGGCCTCGCCGATCGCCTCGTGGAAGAAGGCCCGGGCCGAGCGCAGCTGCGCCTCGGCGCGGGCCAGTTCGGCCTGGGCGCCGGCCCGCTCGGCGAGGGTGCGCCGTGAGCCCTGCGGCTTCTTGCCGCCGGCCAGTTCCACGAGATCGTCGATCGCGGCGCGCGCATTGCCCAGCGCCACCGCGGCGATGCCCAGCGCGAGCAGCCCGAAAGGCGGGAAGCGGTAGAGCGGCCCCGCCTCGCGCGGCGCATCGGTCACCAGCGAGTAGCTGTACGCGGCCGGCACGTGGATGTCGGTGACTTCCATGTCGCCGCTGCCCGAGCCGTTCAGGCCGGCCACCTGCCAGGTGTCGATCAGGTTGGCCTGCGAGGCCGGGAAGACCATCATGCGGGCATCGGGCATGCCGTTCGCCAGCAGGCGGGGCTTGCCGTCCTCGAGCACCACCGAGATGCCCTTGAGCCAGCCGCAGTTGTTGCCGCCGCTCACCCAGGGCCAGCGGCCGTTGAGGCGGTAGCCCTCACCCTCGCGCACCGCGCGGCCGGTGGGGGTGTTGGAGCCGCCGGTGATCGCCATCGGATCGGCGTAGATGCTGGCCGCGGCCTCGGGCTCGAGGTAGGCCGCCGACATGCCCGAGCCGGCGCCGATCATCACGCACCAGCCCGCCGAGGCATCGGCCCGGGCGACCGCCTCGATGGTGTTCATCATGTCGGCCGCGGGCAGCTCGAGCCCGCCGATGCGCCGCGGCACGGCCATGCGGTAAAAGCCGGCGCGGGCGAACTGTTCGGCGATGTCGGCAGGCAGGCGCCGGGCCCGCTCGATGTCGGCGGCGCGGCTGCGCAGCATGGGCTGCAGGGCGCGGGCCGCGCTCAGGGTGTCCTGGGTGACCGGATGGGGGGTTGCCATGGCGGGAGTCCGGGTTGATCGCGCCGGCCGGGAGGGCCCGGGCGCGCGCGGGGATGGCCGCATCTTGCGCCGGATCGCGCGGCCGGCGCGAGTCTTCCGGATCGGCCGCGGGGCCGTTTTCCGCGCTCCCGCCGGCCCAGCTGCGTGGGCCTGCGCCGGGCCGGCAGGTGCGCTGTGTATGCTCGTCGGTCATGTCCTTCACGCTCACCGCCGAGCAGCGTCGCATCCTGATCTGGATGTGCGTGTTCATCGGCGTGAACCAGCTCGGCTTCGGCGCGATGATCCCGGTGCTGCCGCTCTACGCGCAGGCCTTCGGTGTGCCGGCCTCGGCGATCGGCATGACCATCGCGGTCTACGGCTTCTCGCGCATGCTCTCCGCCATGCCCGCGGGCCGGCTCTGTGACCGCCGCGGTCGCCGGCAATCCATGGCGCTGGGCGGCGTGATCTGCGCGCTGGGCAATCTCTGGTGCGCGCTGGCGGGCAGCTTTCCGGAGTTCGTGCTGGCGCGTTTCCTGGCCGGTCTGGGCGCCGGGTGGGTTCAGGTGGTGGGCAACATCGTGCTGGCCGACATCAGCACGCCGGCGCAGCGCGGCCGGATGATGTCCATCTATCAGGGCACCTTCCTGTTCTCGGTAGGCGTGGGGCCCTTTCCGGGTGGGCTGCTGGCCGAGCACTTCGGCCTGGCCGCGCCCTTTGCGGTCTACGCTGCGGCCACCGCGCTGGCCGGGGTGTTCGCGTGGTTCACGGTGCCCGAGACCCGCAGCTTCACCGCCGACGGCCGGCCGGCGGTGCTGCCGCCCTCGGTGCCGTTCGCGGCCCAGATGCGGCTGCTTGCCTCCAGCACCGGCTTCATGCTGGTCTGCCTGGTCGGCCTGATCAACGCGGTGGTGCGCACCGGGGCGCTGTTCAATGTGGTGCCCCTGCTGGCCGCGAGCAAGCTCGGCATGGGGCCCGGACAGGTCGGCGGTCTGCTGGCCTTCGGCAGCGTGGTCGGCCTGCTGGCCAGCTATCCGGCCGGTGCGCTGGCCGACCGGTTCGGGCGCAAACCGATCATCGTGCCCTCGGCGCTGGTCACCGCGCTGTCCTTCGTGGTGTTCTTCGCCGCGCCGTCCATGCTCTGGTTCGGCGTGGCCTGCCTGCTCTGGGGCGTGGCCTCGGCCGTCAACGGCGCGGCGCCCGCTGCCTACGCCGCCGACAACGCCCAGCCCGGCATGAACGCGGCCGCGATGAGCGGCTACCGCATGCTCTCCGATGTCGGCTATGTCATCGGCCCGATCGGGCTGGGGCTGGTGGTCGACGGCCTGGGGGCCGAGGCCGCCCTCGCGGCCGCGGCGCTGCTGGTGGGTGGGGTCGGGCTGCTGTTCGGCCGGTATGCGCCGGAGAGCTGGCCGCGCCAAGCGGGCCGCTAGGCTTCCTGGAGGGCAGTGCCGCGCTCGGGTTAAGCTCCCGCGCCGCCACCCTCCCGACCCTCCCCGGACGCTTCCATGCTGCTCACCCTGGTCATCGGCTACCTGCTGGGCACCATCGCCATCGGCCTGTGGGCCGCCAAGCGCGTGCGCACCGCCGCCGACTTCGCCATCGCCGGCCGCCACCTGCCGATGATGATGATCGTCACCACCACCTTCGCCACCTGGTTCGGCTCCGAGACCGTGCTCGGCATTCCCGCGAAGTTCGTCCAGGGCGGGCTGGGCAGCGTGGTGGAAGACCCGTTCGGCGCCGGCACCTGCCTGATCCTGGTCGGGCTGTTCTTCGCCGCGAAGCTCTACCGGATGACGCTGCTCACCATCAGCGACTACTACCGCGAGCGTTTCGGGCGCGGTGTGGAGGTGGCCTGCTCGCTGATCATCATCCTCAGCTATCTGGGCTGGGTGTCGGCGCAGGTCACCGCGCTCGGCCTGGTGTTCAACCTGCTCTCGGGCGGCGCCATCACCATCCCGATGGGCATGGTCCTGGGCACAGTCTCCATCCTGGCCTACACGCTGTTCGGCGGCATGTGGTCGGTGGCGGTCACCGACTTCATCCAGATGATCATCCTGGTGCTGGGGCTGTCGGTCATCGCGGTGTTCGCCGCCGAGCAGGCCGGCGGGGCCGACAAGGTGATCAGCCTGGCGGTCAGCCGCGATCTCTTCCGGTTCTGGCCCGAGCCCACGCTCACGCAGATCGTCGCGTTCATCGCCGCGGCGATCACCATGATGTTCGGCTCCATCCCGCAGCAGGATGTGTTCCAGCGGGTGATGTCGGCGAAGGACCTGCGCGCGGCTACCCGCGGGCCGGTGATCGGCGGGGTGTGCTACATCCTGTTCGCCGCGGTACCGATGTTTCTCGTCACCAGCGCCCTGATCATCATGCCCGAGCAGGCCGCCAGCCTGATCGCCGATGACCCGCAGAAGGTGCTGCCCACGCTGGTGATGGAGCACATGCCCTTCGTGATGCAGGTGCTGTTCTTCGGTGCGCTGCTCTCGGCGCTCAAGAGCACCGCCTCGGCCACGCTGCTTGCGCCCTCGGTGACCTTCGTGGAGAACATCTGGCGCCAGTTCTTCCCCCGCCGCAGCGACCGCCAGCAGCTCTGGGCGATGCGCGTCGCGGTGCTGGTCTTCAGCGCCTGCGTGTGCGCCTATGCCATCGCGCTGCAGGGCACGCCGATCTACGAAATGGTGTCGGCCGCCTACCAGATCACGCTGGTGGGCGCCTTCGTGCCGCTGGTGGCCGGGCTCTACTGGCAGCGGGCCAGCACCCAGGGCGCGGTGTTCTCGATCGTGCTCGGGCTGCTCGCCTGGGTGCTGTTCATGGCCACCGGTGCGGGTGAGGTTCTGCCGGCGCAACTCGCCGGGCTGCTCATGGCGGCGGTGGGCATGGTGGTGGGTTCGCTCGGGCCGCAGTCGCTCATCCGCAACCGTCACGGCAGCCACCACCACGCCGCCGGGCTCTGAGCCGTCCGTGGGCGCTCAGGCGGGCGGGCGTACCTTGCCGGCCACCGCCCGCACCTTGCCTGGCGCGGCCCGCCAGATGGCCAGCGCCGAGACGAAGCACATCGCCAGCGCGATCCAGAAGGCCAGCGCGTAGCTGCCGGTGCGGTCGTGGATGAGTCCGGTCAGCCAGGGGCCGGCCGCGCCGCCGCCGATCGCAGAGAGCATGAGGGTGCCGAACACCGCGCCGTAGTGCTTGCCCTCGAAGATCTCGGCCGGGATCGCGCCGAACACCGAGGTCATGCCGTAGCCGAGCGCGCCCTGGACCACCACCATGAAGAGCATCAGCGCGGGGTCGGGGCTGCCCTGGAGCAGCAGCAGGGCCACGAAGGTGAGCGCGAAGCCCGCGCAGCCGGTCACCCACACGATCTCGCGTCCGATGCGATCGGACAACCAGCCGAGCAGGATCTGGCCGGGCACGCCGGCCAGGCTCACCACGCCCAGCGCCCAGGCCGCCTGGGTGGCCGAGAACCCGATCTCCACCAGGTACTTGGTCTGGTGGACCTGCGCGGCGTACCACACGAAGAGCCCGCCGAAGTAGCCCAGCGCCACCCACCAGAAGCGTGCGGTGCGCATCGCGCGGGCGAGGGTCCAGTCGGTGGCGGCCCACTGCGCATCGACGATGTTGGCGCGACGCGCCGGCGACGCGCCTGCGGCCACGGGTTCGGGTGCGGCATCGCCGTCGGGCTGCAGGCCGAGGTCCTGGGGCCGGCGGCGCAGCAGCAGGTTCAGCGGCACCAGCACCACGAGCACGATCAGCCCGAGCGTCCAGCAGGCCTGGCGCCATCCGGCGCCGTCGATCACGGTCTGCAGCGCGGGCAGCATCAGGATGGAGCCTGCACCGACCCCGGCGAAGGCCACGCTC
Source organism: Quisquiliibacterium sp. (assembly GCF_982640115.1). Classification (NCBI taxonomy): domain Bacteria; kingdom Pseudomonadati; phylum Pseudomonadota; class Betaproteobacteria; order Burkholderiales; family Burkholderiaceae; genus Quisquiliibacterium; species Quisquiliibacterium sp. The sequence continues at coordinate 12,294 of NZ_CEXFHW010000001.1, forward strand.
AGCGCCAGGCCGCGCCGCCGCTCGAACCACGCCGGCAGGAACAGGGCCTGCCCGCTGTAGCCCAGGCACACGCTGCCCGCGCCTACCAGCACGCCCAGGGTGGCATAGAGATGCCAGGGCTGGCTGGCCAGGGTGGCGAGCATGAGGCCCGCAGCGATGCAGCACACGCCAAACTCGTTCACCACCCGCGGGCCGTGCCGGTCCATCACCCGGCCAAGCACCGGGCTGAGCACCGCCGACACCAGGAAGCCGAAGGAGAAGGCGCCGGCGGTGAGGCCGCGGTCCCATCCGAACTCGTCGAGCATGGGCGGAAAGAAAAGCGAGAACGCGGTGCGCGCGTTCACCCCGAGCGCCATGCTGATGAAGACCACGGCCACCACCACCCAGCCGTAGTAGAAGGGCAGTCGGCGGGCGAGGGCGGCGAGCATGGCGGGCGGGCTCAGTGCGCGAGCAGCTGGCGCAGCTGCGCCATGTCGTCGAAGACCATGCTCGCGCCGGCAGCGAGCAGCTTGCGCGGCTCCATGCGCGCGCAAAAGCCCAGCACCGTGGCGCCCGCGGCCACGCCGGCGCGGGTGCCGGTGGGGGTGTCCTCGATCACCAGGCAGCGGTTCGGCGCGATGCCCAGCGAGCGAGCTGCCAGCAGATACACATCGGGGTGCGGCTTGCTGCGCTCGACCTGATCGGCGCCATAGACATGCGGCATGAGCTGCTCGAGCAGGCCGGTGCGGCCCAGGGTCACCCTCATCTTGCCGCGATCGGCGCCCGAGGCCACGGCGTGGGCGAAGCCTGCTGCCCGCACCGCCTGGATGAGCTCGGCGATGCCCGGCACCGCGGTGACGCTGTCGGCGAGCGCGGCATCACGGCGCTGCAGGAACTGCGGGTACCAGTGGCCCGGGATGGGGCCGCCGATCATCGCCTCGATGGTGGCGGTTTCCTCGCGCACCGTCTTGCCCACGAAGCGCTCGATGGTCTGCTCGTCGCTGATGTCGGCGCCGAGCTCGCGCAGCATCTGCGCCAGCACGCCGCAGGTGACCGGCTCGCTGTCGACCAGCACGCCGTCGCAGTCGAAGATGACGGCGTCGAAGCGGGCGCGCATCAGCCCTGCCCGTCGGCGGCCAGGGCCCGCCCGATCAGGATGCGCTGGATGTCGGAGGTTCCCTCGTAGATCTGGGCCACGCGCACATCGCGCCAGATGCGCTCGACCGGGAAGTCGGCCAGGTAGCCGTAGCCGCCATGGATCTGGATGGCGTCGGAGCACACCCGCTCGGCGATCTCGGAGGCGAAGAGCTTGGCCATGGCGGCCTCCTTCAGGCAGGGCCGGCCGGCATCCTTCAGGCTGGCGGCGTGCAGGATGAGTTGGCGCGCGGCCTCGAGCTGGGTGGCCATGTCGGCCAGCCGGAACTGCACCGCCTGGTGGTTGAAGATGGCCGTGCCGAAGGCCTCGCGTTCGTTGGCGTAACGCAGCGCCGCCTCGAACGCGGCGCGAGCCATGCCAAGCGACTGCGCGGCGATGCCGATGCGCCCGCCCTCCAGGCCCGAGAGCGCGATCTTGTAGCCCTGGCCCTCCTCGGCAAGCAGGTTGGCGGCCGGCACCCGGCAGTCTTGGAACACGATCTGCGCGGTGTCGGAGCAGTGTTGCCCGGTCTTGCTCTCGAGGCGGGCGACCTGGTAGCCGGGCGTGGCGGTGGGCACCAGGAAGGCCGAGATGCCGCGCTTGCCCGCGGCCTTGTCGGTGACCGCCATGACGATCGCGACATCGGCGGTGCTGCCCGAGGTGATGAACTGCTTGACCCCGTTGATCACCCAGTGGTCGCCCTCGCGCCGGGCGGTGGTGGTCAGGCCCGAGGCATCGGAACCGACATGCGGCTCGGTCAGGCAGAACGCGCCGAGCATCCGGCCGCTGGCCAGGGGCACCAGCCACTGCTGCTTCTGCGCCTCGTTGCCCCAGGCCATCAGGATGGAGCACACCGGGCAGTTGTTCACCGAGATGATGGTGGACACCGCGCCGTCACCGGCGGCGATCTCCTCGATGGCCAGGGCCAGCGAGACATAGTCGAGGCCGGCGCCACCGAGTTCGGCGGGCACGGCGATGCCGTAGCAGCCCAGGGCGGCGAGGCCACGCAGCGGCTCGCGCGGGAAGCTCGAGTCGCGATCCCGCTGGGCCGCGCCGGGTGCGACTTCGGCTCGGACATAGTCGCGCACCGCGTCGCGGATCATGCGGTGGTCTTCGTTGAGCAGCATGGTGAAGCGGTCTCCGGTCTACCAGGCCAATGACTGGCCGCGGTAGTCATAGAAGCAGCCGCCGGGGAAAGCCCCGGTGTCGGCGATGACCCGGCGCAGGCCGGCAATGCTGTCGGACACCGCCACATCGGCGTTGGGTCCGCCCATGTCGGTGCGCACCCAGCCGGGATGCAGCGACAGCACGCGCACGCCCAGCGGCGCATGCTCGACATGGGCCAGCTTGGCCACCATGTTCACCGCCGCCTTGGAGACCCGGTAGAGCATGCCGTAGGCCGCGCCGGCCTCGGCGATCGAGCCCATGCGGCTCGACACGAAGGCCAGCGTGCCGCGCGCCGGGGCGAGGAGCGGTGCCACCACCGGCACGATGCGCATCGCCGCCAGCACATTGGTGCGCATGACGGTGTCGAAGTCGGCGTCGCCTGGCGGCTGGCGCGGGCTGCTGGTGCGCGGCCCGTAGACGCCGGCGTTCATCACCGCGACATCCAGGCGTTCGCCGTCGAGCTGCCAGGCGATCCCGGCGACATCGGCCACCTGCATCACATCGAGCCTGAGGGTGTTCGCGCCGAGATCGCGCAGGCGGATGCGGTCATCCTCGCTGCGGTGGGTGGCGAACACCGTCCAGCCCTCGGCGAGGTACTGCCGGGTGAATTCCAGGCCGAGGCCCCTCGAGGCCCCGAGCACCAGCGCCGTGGGCATGGGGAGGCCTTAGAGCATCTCGACGGTGACGGCCACGGCCTCGCCGCCGCCGATGCACAGCGCGGCCAGGCCCTTGCGCCCGCCGGTCTTGCGCAGCGCGCCCAGCAGGGTGACCAGGATGCGCGCGCCGGAGGCACCGATCGGGTGACCCAGGGCGCAGGCGCCGCCGTGGATGTTCACGATCTCGTGCGGCAGGTTGTACTCCTTCATGGCGGCCATGGTCACGGTGGCGAAGGCCTCGTTCACCTCCCAGAGATTGACATCGCCAGCCTGCCAGCCGGACTTCTTCAGGACCTTGTCGATCGCGCCGGCCGGCGCGGTGGTGAACCACTCCGGCGCATGGGCGTGGGTGGCATGGGCCACGATGCGGGCCACCGGCTTGAGGCCGCGCTGGCTGGCGGTGGAGGCGCGCATCATGACCAGGGCCGCGGCGCCATCGGAGATCGACGAGGCGTTGGCGGCGGTGATCGTGCCGTCCTTCTTGAAGGCAGGCTTCAGGCCGGGGATCTTGTCGAGCTTGGCCTTGAAGGGCTGCTCGTCCTTGTCGATGAGCACCTCGCCACCCTTGCCGGGCACGCCCACCGGCGCGATCTCCCACTGGAAGCTGCCGTCCTTGTTGGCGGCCAGCGCGCGCTCGGTGGAGGCGATCGCGAAGCGGTCCTGGTCCTCGCGGCTGAAGGCGTACTTGCTGGCGCAGTTCTCGGCGAACACACCCATCGCCTTGCCGCGGTCGTAGGCGTCTTCCAGCCCGTCGAGGGCCATGTGGTCGTACATCGTGGCCGCGCCGTAGCGGTAGCCCTTGCGCGCGTTCAGCAGCAGGTGCGGCGCGTTGGTCATGCTCTCCATGCCGCCGGCAATCATGACATCGTGGGTGCCGCAGGTCAGCATGTCGTGGGCGAACATCACGGCCTTCAGACCCGAGCCGCACATCTTCGAGAGCGTGACCGCGCCGGCCGACTGCGGCAGCCCGGCACGCAGCACGGCCTGGCGGGCCGGGGCCTGACCCTGGCCGGCCATCAGGCAGTTGCCGAACATGACCTCGCCGACATCGGCGCCGGCGATGCCGGCACGCTCGACGGCTGCCTTGATGGCGACGGCGCCCAGGTCGTAGGCGGGAAGGGCGGCGAAGTCGCCGAGCATGCCGCCGATGGGGGTGCGGGCGGCCGAGACGATGACGATCGGGTCAGTCATGGTGAGATCTCCGTGGTGGAAGCGGGGGCCGACGAGGCGATCCGGTGCTTGAACCGGATGCCGTCGGGATAGGGAAAGACATCCTCGAGCACGCCCTGCCGGATCAGCTGCTGGCGGGCCTGCCAGAAGGCGGCGTCGAGCAGCTCGCCGTGGTGGCGCATGAAGATCTCGCGCACCGCACGGTTGCCGAGCAGGAAGGTGCCGAATTCCTCGGGGAAGACATCGTTGGGACCGACCGCGTACCAGGGCTCGGAGGCCATCTCGTCCTCAGGGGTGCGCGGCGCCGGGATGCGGCGGAAGTTGCAGTCGGTGATGTAGGCGACCTCGTCGTAGTCGTAGAACACCACCCGGCCCTGGCGCGTGACGCCGAAATTCTTGTAGAGCATGTCGCCCGGGAAGATGTTGGCCGCCACCATCTGGCGGATGGCGTCGCCGTACTCGATGATGGACTGCTCGCGCTGCGCCGCAGTGGCGGTCTCGAGGTACATGTTCAGCGGCACCATGCGCCGCTCGATGTACAGGTGGCGGATGATGATGCGATCGCCCTCGTCGACGAGCAGCGAAGGCGCCACCTCGCGCAGCTCGGCCAGCAGCGCCGGATCCATGCGCGATTTCGGGAAGGGCACGCCCGAGTACTCCCAGGTGTCGGCCATGCGGCCCACGCGGTCGTGGAGCTTGACCAGCTGGTACTGCGACTGGATGAACTCGCGGCTCATCTCCTTGCCGCGCTTGTCCTTGATGATCTTGAACACGTACGGGAACGAGGGCAGCGTGAACACGCCCATCACCAGCCCCTTGATGCCGGGTGCGATCGTGAACTGGTCGCTCGAGTGCCGCAGGTGCTGCAGCATGTCTCGGTAGAAGAGCGTCTTGCCCTGCTTGTGCAGCCCGAGCATGGTGTAGAGCTCGGACTCCGGCTTGGTGGGCATCAGGGTCTTGAGGAAGCGCACATAGGCCGACGGCACATCCATGTCGACCATGAAGTAGGCGCGCGAGAAGTTGAACATGGTCTCCAGGCGCTCCACGCCGAAGAGCATGGTGTCGGCGAACAGGCGCCCGCGCGAGTCCTGCAGCAGCGGCACCGCCACCGGCACGATCTCGCCGTCGTCGATCAGCCGGCCGATGAGATAGGCGCCCTTGTTGCGGAAGAAGGGCGTGCGCAGCACCTGCAGCTGGCAGTCGGTGGACGCGGGCAGCTCGCCGCCGAAGTGCTCGGCGACCGCGGCGCACAGCAGCGCGACATCGCGCTCGGCGTCGGCGAAGGGGCAGGCGAAGCCCACGTCGATGAGCAGCTGGCGCATCACCGCGCTCCAGCCCGCGGTGTTCGGGTAGTGGCAGCGGTAGGAGGGCGGATCGGCCACCAGGTACTCGGTGGACACGCCCGGGCGCACGAAGATGAAATCGTTGTGGAAGTAGCTGCGGTGGAGCAGCCGCGTGCACACCGAGTTGAAGAAGGTCTCGGCCAGTTCGGGCTGGCGGTGGCTCGCGAGCAGGCCGACGAAGTCGCGCTTGACCCGGGCCCACACCTGCTCGCCGAGGTCGGCCGCCCTGAAGTCGGACTCGAGGCTGGCCAGGGTTTCGGCCACCCGCTTGTCGTAGAAGGCAATGCGGTCGCGCGCCAGATGCCGGATGCCGTGCCAGTCGCCGCGCTCGAATCGGCTCTTGGCCTGCTGCGCGTTGTAGCGGAACAGGCCGTAGTGGCGGTCGAAGCCGGCGAGTATCGACTGCGCGATCGCTTCGGAGGTGTCTCGCGGCATCGGAGCGGCCGTGTCGGTTTGGCGGGTGGGCGGGCCGGGCAGAGGGCTCAGGCGGTCTCGGCGAACAGCTCGCGACCGATCAGCATCCGGCGGATCTCGGAGGTGCCCGCGCCGATCTCGTAGAGCTTGGCGTCGCGCCAGAGCCGGCCGGTGGGGTACTCGTTGATGTAGCCGTTGCCGCCCAGGCACTGCAGCGCCTCGCCGGCCATCCAGGTGGCCTTCTCGGCCGCGTACAGGATGGCGCCTGCGGCATCCTTGCGCAGGCTTCTTACATCGACCTTACCCTCGCGGCTGCGGTCGCACTGCCGGCCCACCTCGTAGACATAGGCGCGGCAGGCCATCATGGTGGTGTACATGTCGGCGAGCTTGCCCTGCATGAGCTGGAACTCGCCGATCGGCTGGCCGAACTGCCGCCGCTCGTGCACGTAGGGCACCACGGTGTCCATGCAGGCCGACATGATGCCCAGCGGCCCGCCCGAGAGCACCGCCCGTTCGTAGTCGAGCCCGCTCATCAGCACCGTGACGCCGCGGCCCACGCCGCCCAGGACATTCTCGACCGGCACCTCGCAGTCCTGGAACACCAGCTCGCCGGTATGGCTGCCGCGCATGCCGAGCTTGTCGAGCTTCTGCGCCACCGAAAAGCCCCTGAAGGTCTTCTCGACCAGGAAGGCGGTGATACCGCGGGGCCCCGCGGCCGGATCGGTCTTGGCATAGATGACCATGACATCGGCGTCGGGTCCGTTGGTGATCCACATCTTGCTGCCGTTGAGCCGATAGTGGTCGCCGCGCAGCTCGGCGCGCAGCGTCATCGACACCACATCGGAGCCGGCGCCCGGCTCGGACATGGCCAGCGCGCCGATGTGCTCGCCACTGATCAGCCTGGGCAGATACTGGCTGCGCTGGGCCTCGCTGCCATTGCGCATGATCTGGTTCACGCACAGGTTGGAGTGCGCCCCGTAGGACAGGCCCACCGAGGCCGACCCCCGGGAGATCTCCTCCATGGCCACGATGTGCGCGAGATAGCCCATCTCGGTGCCGCCGTACTGCTCGGGCACGGTCATGCCGAGCACGCCGAGATCCCCGAGCTTGCGCCAGAGGTCCATCGGGAACTGGTCCTGGCGGTCGATCTGCGCGGCCCGCGGGGTGATCTCGGCCGCGGTGAACTGCTGCAGGGTCTCGCGCAGCATGGCGATGTCCTCGCCGAGGTCGAAGGTCAGGCCGGGGATGTTCAGCATGCGGACTCCTGGGGGGCGCGAGGCGCCGGACGCGCGCGCGGGCGCCGCGGTGCCGCGGCCCATGGCCGCGCGCGGTTAAACTGGCTCAGCCCCCGATTCTAGCGCCCGCGCGGCGTCCGCCTGCCCATGAACGCCCTCGAGCACCAGCTTCACTACCCCCTGGCCGATGCGCTGCCTGCGCCGGCGCAGACCCTCACGGTGGCGCCGGGCATCCGCTGGGTGCGCATGCCGCTGCCCTTCGCGCTCGACCACATCAACCTGTGGCTGCTGCAGGACCGCATCGACGGCCAGGACTGCTGGACCCTGATCGACTGCGGCATCGCCAGCGACGCCACCCGTGCGCTCTGGAGCCGCCTCTTCGACGAGGGACTGGACGGCCTGCCGATCGGCCGGCTGCTGTGTACCCACAACCATCCCGACCATGTCGGCTCGGCCCATTGGCTGCAGCAGCGCTTTGACGCGCCGCTGTGGATGACCATCGGCGAGTACATGCAGGCCCGGGTGCTGTCCTCGCGCCTGCCCGGGGCTGATGCGCAGGCCACCGCCGCCCACTTCCGTCGTCATGGGATCGCTCCCGGCCCGCTGCTCGACGAGATCCGCGAGCGCAGCGGCAATCACTACGCGGCCCTGGTGCCGGCCATGCCCGAGCATTTCCGGCGCATCCGCGACGGCGAGACCGTGGCCATCGGCGGGCGGCTGTGGCGGGTGGTGGTCGGCCTGGGCCACTCCTGCGAGCACGCCGCGCTCTACTGCGAGGCCGATGGTCTGCTGATCTCCGGCGACATGGTGCTGCCGCGCATCTCCACCAATGTGTCGGTGTGGGAGCTCGAGCCCGAGGCCAATCCGGTGGACTGGTACCTCGAGGCGCTCGACCGCTTCGAGTCCTGCCGCGAGGACACCCTCGTGCTGCCTTCGCACGGCCGGCCCTTCACCGGCCTGCACACCCGCCTGGCCCAGCTGCGTGCCCACCACGCCGAGCGCCTCGAGGCGATGATGGCCGCCTGCCGCCGCGAGCCGCATTCCGCAGCGCAGGCCGTGCCGGCGATGTTCGGCCGGGCCTTCGACGCCCATCAGCTCACCTTCGCGCTGGGCGAGACGCTCGCCCACCTGCATTCGCTCTGGTACGCGGGACGGGTGCGGCGCGAGGTGGATGCCGACGGCGTGGTTCGCTTTGCGGCCTGAGCCGGCCGCGCAGGCCTACTTCAGCACCTCGAAGAGATTGTTGTAGTCGTCGGTCCAGGGGCGGCGGCCGGCCGGCGCGGGCAGCTCCTGCGCGTCGGCCTGCTCGCGCAGGGTGCGGATCAGCCGCTCGTTGGCGGTGATGACCACCCAGTCGGTGCGGTAGAGGTGACTCGACTCCGGCGGATCGTCGAGCACCAGCATGGCTTTCCAGCCCAGGGCGTCGGCCATCTGCCGCACCACGCCCTTCAGGTCGAGGTAGCGGTTGCTGATGTGGATGGCGATCGCGCCGTCATCGCGCACATGGCGACGATAGACCTGCGCTGCCTCGCGGGTGAGCAGGTGCACCGGGATGGAGTCGCTGGAGAAGGCATCGACCGCGAGCAGGTCCAGGCCCTGCGGTGATTCCTTCTCGAGCACCAGGCGGGCGTCGCCCAGCGGGGTCTCGATCTTCGCCTTGCTGTCGGGCAGGTAGCTGAAGTGCCGGCGAGCCCAGTCGAGCACCAGCGGGTTGAGCTCGTAGATGCGGTACTCGTCGCCGGCACGGCCATAGGTGGCGAGCGTGCCCACACCCAGGCCGATCAGGCCGACCTTCTGGCCGCGGCTGGGCTCGGCGGCGCGCAGTGCGAGGATGCTGCGACCCACCCCGGAGCTCTCGCCGTAATAGGTGGTGGTCATGGTTCGCCGCTTCGGGTCGCGATACTGCTCGCCGTGGGTGATCACGCCATGCAGCAGCCGCCAGACCGCGTTGGGGTCACTGTCGGGTGCGGTGGCCTTCACCCGCAGGGTGCCGTAGAAGTTGCGGGCGATGGCCACGCCGTCCTCACGCACATAGCCGGCGTAGTCGTGCACCGCCACCACCGCCGCGCACAGTGCCGCCGCGGCCACCAGCCGCATCGGGCCGCGGGCCATCAGCACCGCGAGCAGGGTGACCAGCACCAGCGCGGCCGGCAGCTCCCAGTACCAGGAAAGCGCCACCGGCGCGGCCAGGCCCACCAGCAGCCCACCGACCGCACCGCCGAGCGACACCATCAGGTAGAAGCGGGTGAGGTGACGGGGCGCGGGCTTGCGCGCCACCAGCTCGCCATGACAGAACAGGCAGCACACGAACAGTCCCAGGGCGAACAGCGGCACGGCCTGCGACAACGGCAGCAGCGAGCGTTCGATCGCCGGTGGCCACAGCGGGTCGAGCCGGGGCCGCCAGCTCAGCGCCAGCAGCATGAGCAACGCCAGCAGCCCGGCCAGGGGCACCACCAGCCGGCGCTTGTACCAGCCGTCGCCGTCGAAGCACATGATGAAGGTGATCAGGTAGAGGGCGAGCGGCAGCACCCACAGGAAGGGGATCGAGGCCACGTTCTGCGTGATGTGCGTGGTGATCGCCAGCAGCAGTACCGAGCCCAGCGCCGACAGACCGAGCCAGGCGGCCTGCGCGCGCCAGCCGGGCGCCGCGGCATCGGTGTCGATCGGCGTCGCGCCGCTGGTGTTCGCCCCGGTTTGGCCGGCGGCCGGGGCATCGTCGGGGGTGTCGGGCGCCTGCCCGCCGCCCGCGGCCACGGGCAAGCGCCGGGCGCCCGCCCAGGCCGAGCCGATCGCCATCAGCGCAAAGAGCGCATAGGCCGCGCTCCAGCCCCAGGACTGCAGGCGGCCGGTGGCGTTGGGTTCGATCAGCGGCGGGTAGGCCACCAGCGCCAGCATGGAGGCGACATTGCTCAGGGCATACAGCCGGTACACCTGGCCACCCTGGTAGCGACGCGAGAACCAGGCCTGCACCAGCGGCCCGGTGGTCGAGAGCATCAGGTAGGGCAGACCGATGGTGAGCGCGAGCAGCAGCAGGATGCGCCCCACCGGATCGCTGGCATCGACCGGCTTGAGCGCTTCGCTCGGGGCGATCGGCAGCAGCGCGAGGCTGACCAGCAGCAGCACGGTGTGCACGATCGCCTGTCGGCGCGGGCTGGCGTGGCGGATGAGCAGGTCGGAATAGAAGTAGCCGGCAAGCAGGGTGAGCTGGAAGAACACCATGCAGGTGGTCCACACCGCTGCCGAACCGCCGAACCAGGGCAGGATCTGTTTGGCGATGATCGGCTGCACCAGGAACAGCAGGAAGGCCGACAGCGTGATGGTCGAGGCGAACAGGATCACTCGTAGACTCCGAGGCTGGCCAGGGCAGCATCGACCGCCGGCTCCCACCCGCGATTGGCCGCCGGCGATGCCGGGCTGGGATGCAGGATCTGGCCCACGCGGATCGCCGTGCGATCGCCGCCCGCGCTGAAGGCGGGGCGGGCCAGCACGGCCTGCAGGCGTCTGGCGGCGAAGCCGCCGATGCCGATCGCCCACTGCGGGCGCAGCGCCTGCAGTGCACGCGCGAGATGGTCGTCGCAGGCCTCGCGCAGCGCCGCCGCCTCGGCCGCGGGCAGGCGGTCGGGGGTGAAGTTGCGGCCCGAGTCCTCGAGGAACACCAGCGGGCACCAGTTGAGCACGAAGCTGTGGGCGAAGAACGCATCCGCGCTGCCGAAGCGCGCCGCCGCCCAGCCCCACAGCCGCCGGCCGCTCACCTCGGAGCGGCGGCAGTCGAAGCCCTCGATGGGGCGCCTGGGATGGCCGCCCGCGGGCTGGCTCACCGGCGCGACGATGCCCATCCAGTCGCGCACCGCAGCCACCTCGCCGAAGGGCACGCCGGTCTGCATCATGCCGAAGGGGCCGGGATTCATGCCGAGGAACACCGCCTTGCGCTCACCCTCGCCGTAGCGCCGCAGGTAGGCCTCGTGAGGAGCCCAGGCGTACTCGAGCGGGTTGAGCACATGGGTCACCGGCGGGCTGAAGTGCAGCCGGGATACGGCGTCGCCGAGATCCCTGGCCGCGTCGATCAGCGCGTCTGCAGTCATGGGGGCGCATGGTAGCCGAAGGCCCATCGGATCGATCCTCGTCCGCGTTGCGCGCCTTGACATCCCGCGCGCCGGCCCCTAGGGTGCGGGTCGATTGTCGCTCTCTCCACGCCGAGGTCGCGCCTTGAACATGATGTCCACGCCGGGGCTCGACGCCGCGGCGCCCCGCCCTGATCGCATTGCCTACCGCAAGCCCCAGCCCTGGGGGATGACGCCTGACATGGTCGTCGCTGATGCCTGCACCGCCGACGAGCGGCTTTGGGCCCCGGTGGCGCCCGACATCTGGTCGCGGCCGCTGCACCTGAATGTCAGCGCCGGCTGGTACACCCATGTGCTGCGGGTGCGTCGCTCGGGCGTGCTGCAGCGCCACCGCCATTCCGGTGCGGTGCATGCCTTCGTGATCAAGGGCCGCTGGCATTACCTCGAACACGACTGGTTCGCCGAGGAAGGCAGTTACATCTTCGAGCCGCCTGGCGAGACCCACACCCTCACCGTGCCCGACGACTGCGCCGAGATGATCACGCTGTTCACCGTGCACGGCCTGCTCGCCTATGTCGATCCCGACGGCAACGCCATCGGCTACGACGATGTCTTCACGCGCATCGAGAAGTACCGGGCCCACTTCGAGGCGGTCGGTCTTGGCGCCGACCATGTCCGTCATTTCATGAGATAAGCAGTTTCATCCGTCCGGCCCCTGGCGGGGCAGGGCCTTTCGCCAAACGCCGGTACAGGCGGGGCAGCATCATTTCAGAGAACGCACCTAGGAGACACGCATGATCAGTCGCTTCCTGGCGGGGATTGCCCTCGCCGTTGCCGCCGTGGGCGCTTTCGCTCAGGGCAAGGAGATCAAGATCGGGGTGGTCTATGACCTCACCGGCCCGCTCGCCGCAGGCGGCTCCTATGCGGGCTATCTCGGCACCAAGTATGCGATCGACATGATCAACGAGCGCGGCGGCGTGGGCGGCTACAAGATCCGCCCCATCTATGCCGACGCGCAGTCCAAGCCCGACGTCGCCATCAACGAGACCACCCGCCTGCTCGAGCAGGAGAAGGTCGACATGCTGATGGGCGTGTTCTCGTCGGCGCACTGCGTGCCCATGTCGCAGAAGGCCGATGCCGCCCGCAAGTTCTTCTGGGCCAACATCTGCGTGGCCTCCAGCGTCTTCAAGGACAAGAACCTGAAGTATGTGTTCCGGGCGCAGGTGCACTCGGACCAGCACGGCTGGGCCTCGTGCAACTTCCTGGCCGAGAACGCCAAGGCGCGCCTGGGCAAGGACCCCAAGGACCTCAAGGTGGCCATCATCTATGAAGACGGCCCCTACGGCAGCGGTGTGGCTGCCGGCAACGAGGCCACCTGCAAGGGCCTGGGCATGCAGGTGGCGCTCAAGGAGGGCTATGCCGCCACCGCGCCCGACCTCTCGCCGCTGGTCACCAAGCTCAAGCGGGCGCGCGCCGATGTCATCCTGCACACCGGTTACAACCCCGACATCACGCTGTTCCTGCGTCAGGCCAAGGAGCAGGGCCTGAAGTGGTCGGCGCTGATCGGCCACGGCGCCGGCTATGGCCAGTTCGACAAGCTCTTCTCCACCTTCAAGGATGACGCCAACCTGATCTACAACGTCGATCCGGTGGCCGCGCAGCTGCTCGATCCCAAGACCCTGGCCCCCGGCCTCGGCGATGTCACCAAGGAGATGGTCCGCCGCTACAAGGCCGATGTGAAGGGCGACGAGGTTCCGCCCCATCTTTCGATGGGCTTCAACCAGGCCTGGATCTTCTTCACCGATGTCATGCCGCGTGCCATCCGCAATCACGGCGGCATCGACTCCGAGGCGCTTCGCAAGGCCGCTCTCGAGACCGACATTCCGGTGGGCGGCACCATCCAGGGCTATGGCGTGAAGTTCTTCCAGCCGGGCACCTCCATGGCCGGCCAGAACGAACGCTCCTCGCCAGTGGTCATGCAGTACAGCGCCAACGACACCTTCATCGTCTGGCCCAGCGCGCTCAAGACCCGCGATGCGGTGCTGCCGCTGCCGCGCGGTCACACCTACGCGCCCTGAGCCCGCTCCATGCTTGAAGTCAACCGCCTCACCAAGCGGTTCGGCGGGTTCACGGCTGTCAACGAGGTCACGTTCCAGGTCGCCCGGGGAGAGATCCTCGGGCTGATCGGACCCAACGGCTCGGGCAAGAGCACGACCTTCAACGTCATTGCCGGCCTGTACCCCCCGTCCGCCGGTTCCGTGCGCTTCGACGGTACCGAGATCGGTGGGCAGCCCCCGAACCAGATCTGCCGCCGCGGCCTCGCCCGGACCTTCCAGATCCCGCGTCCGTTCAGGCGGCTGTCCATCCTCGAGAACGCCACGCTCGCGGCCTTCTACGGCGCCAGTGAACCGATCTCCGAGGGCCAGGCCCGGAGCCGCGCAGTCGACGCGCTGCGGCTGATCGGTCTGCCCACCGAGGCGTCGGCCCGGGTCGATGGCCTGGGTGCAGCCGGACTGAAGAAGCTCGAGATGGCGCGCGCCCTGGCCACCCAGCCCAAGGTGCTGCTCGCCGACGAGAGCCTCGGCGGGCTCGACGAGACCGAGATGAACCAGGCGGCTGACATGCTCAAGCTGATCCGCGACGAGCGCGGGGTCACCATCATCTGGGTGGAGCACATCATGGGCGTGCTGATGCGGGTGATCGACCGCTGCATCGTGCTCGATCACGGCGAGCTCATCGCCCAGGGCAAGCCGGCCGAGATCGCTCACGACCCCAGGGTGATCGAGGTCTACCTCGGCACCGATGCCGGCGAAGTGCAGCAGCAGGTGAAGGCGCGCGCGTCATGAAGCCCATGCTGCAGGTCAATGGAGTGAGCGCCGGCTACGGCAGCTTTCAGGCGCTCTTCGATGTCTCGCTGGAGGTGCGTGCCGGCGAGTCGGTGGCGGTGATCGGCCCCAACGGCGCCGGCAAGACCACGCTGCTGCGCGCGATCTCCCGGTTGATCGACGCCCGCTCCGGCGAGATGTCGATGGAGGGGCGCCGTTACAACCAGCTGCCCGCCCACGAGGTGATCTCGCTGGGCATCGCCCAGGTGCCGGAGGGCCGAAGGCTGTTTCCGCGGCTCACCGTCGAGGACAACCTGCGCATGGGCGCCTTCCTGCCCGCGGCGCGGGCGGAATTCCCGCGCCGGCTCGAGATGGTCTATTCGCTGTTTCCGCGCATGAAGGAACGTCGGCTGCAGCTTGCCGGCACCATGTCGGGCGGCGAGCAGCAGATGTGCGCGATCGGCCGGGCGCTGATGAGCGGCCCGAAGCTGCTCCTGCTCGACGAGCCCTCCGCGGGTCTGGCGCCGGTGATCGTGCAGTCGATCTTCGAGGTCATCCGAAAGATGAGCGCCGAGGGCTACACCGTGCTCATCGTGGAGCAGAACATCCAGCAGGTGCTCAAGGTGGTCGACCGCGCCTACCTGCTGGAGACCGGGCGCATCCGCGCCAGCGGACCGGCGGCCGAGCTGCTGGCCAGCGACGATATCCGTCGCGCCTATCTCGGCGTCTAGCAGGGGCTCACGGTGGACCAGATCTTCGACATCTTCCTGCTCGAGGCGGTGCTCAACGGCCTGCTGCTTGGCGGGCTGCTCGCCCTGCTCTCGTTGGGCCTGAACCTCATCTTCGGCGTGATCGACGTGGTGTGGATCTGCTACGCCGAGCTGATCATGGTCGGCATGTACGCCATCTGGTGGCTCCATTCCAGCCAGGGCGTCCCGCTGTGGGCGGCCTTCGTCGTGGCGATCGCCTTCGTGGCGGCGCTCGGCGCACTGATGCACCAGTTCGTCATCCGGCCGGTGCTCAGCGCCGAGCCGATCAACCAGCTGCTGGTCACCGGTGGCGTGCTGTTCCTGCTGCAGGCGCTGGCCACCGTGTTCTTCGGGGTGGAGTTCCGCAGCATCGGTGTGCGTCTGCCCGGCGTGAATGTGGGCGAGATGAGCTTCTCGCTCTCGCGCATGGTGGCCTTCGCGGTCGCGGCCGTGGCCATCGCCGTCACCTACCTGTTCCTGAACCGCACCTACATGGGCACGGCCATCCGGGCTATCAGCCAGGACCGCACCATCATGCCGCTCATGGGTGTGAACCCCGGCCGGGTCTACCTGCTCACCTCGGCCATGGGCGGTGCGCTGGCCGGGCTGGCAGCCTGTCTGCTGGTGCTTCAGTACGACATCCACCCGGCGATCGGGCTGTCCTTCGGACCGCTCACCTTCCTCATCTGCGTGCTCGGCGGCCTGGGCAACCTGGTGGGCGGCTTCGTGGCGGCCTTCGTGTTCGCCCAGTTCATCTCGGTGGGCGGGTACTTCCTGCAGCTCGAGTGGGGCTACGTGATCGCCTTCGTGTTCTTCATCATGACGATGTTCTGGAAGCCCGAGGGCCTCCTGTCGAAACGGCGGTGACCATGCGCAACCTCGCTCTCGCACTTCTGGCGGTGGCGCTGGTGCTGCCGCTCACCGGCATCGGCAACTACCCGCTGCACCTGATGGTCACCGGCCTGCTCTGGTCGTTCATCTACACCAGCTGGTCGATCATGGGCCGGCTCGGTCTGGTGAGCTTCGGTCACGGCGCTTTCCTGGGGATCGGTGCCTACTCGGTGGTGCTGCTGTGGAACGCCTTCGGCCTGTCGCCCTGGATCGGCATGCTCGTGGGCCTGGCCATCACCCTGGTGGTGGCCTTCCTGATCGGCTGGCCCTGCTTCCGCTTCAAGATCGTGGGCCACTACTTCGCGCTGGTGACGCTGGCGCTGTCCGAGGTGGCGCGGCTGGTGATCGTGGGGCTGCGCGATGTCACTGGCGGTTCGCTGGGCCTCACGCCGAAGTCGGCGCTGGGTGGCGACGAGACCTGGTCGCTGGTGGCCTTGCAGTTCTCCAGCAAGCAGGTCTGGTTCTACCTGATGCTCGGCTGCTGGCTGGTGGCGCTCTATGTCTGGCATCGGGTCGACCGGAGCATGAACCGCCTTGCGCTCGAGGCGATCAGCGAGGAGGAGGACGCCGCCGCTTCCATCGGCATCAATGTCTCGCGCGCCAAGCTCAGCGTCACGCTGCTGTCGGCGGCCATGACCTGCATCGGCGGGGTGCTCTACGCGCAGTACCAGCTCTATGTGAACCCTGACACCGTCTCGGGCATCGGCATCTCGCTGCAGATGGTGTTCGGTGTGATCGCTGGCGGCATGTTCGTGATGCTCGGACCCACCGTGGGCGCGATCTTCCTGCTGGTCCTCTCGGAGTCCCTGCGAGTGCTGATCGGCAATCAGGCGCTCGGCGTGGACATCACCATCTACGGGCTGCTGCTGATCCTGTTCATCATCTTCATGCCCAAAGGCATCCTGGGCGCCCTGCTCGAGCGGGTGGGCGCCCGGCCGGCAGCGGCTCAGCAGCCGGCCGCGCCTGCCTCTCAGCCGGTGAAGTAGCGGCGCCCGTCGTAGCGCGGGTCGGGCTCGCTCACCGGCTTGAGAATGCCGCTGCAGCGGGCCACCATGGCATCGCCGGTGGTGAAAAGGCCCTGCGCGAAGACCAGGCTGCGGGCCACCCGCAGCACCTGCATGCGGCCCTCCACCCAGTCGCCCTCCTGGGCCGGGCCGATGAAGTCGCAGGTGACATTCACCGTGGTGAAGTACCGGTTGACCCGGCCTTCGATGTTGCTGCCCATGAGCAGCAGCATGTCCGAAAGGGTCATGATCATGCCGCCATGGCAGGTGCCGCCGGGATTGCAGTGGCGCCGCTCGATGCGGATGCCCAGCACGAAGCGCTCGTCTTCCAGCCGACCGTAGAGCGGGCCGATGCCGTCGATGAACGGATTGGTGGGCATGCGCATGAGGGTGAATCCCTCGGGCACATCCGCGCCCCGCGAGCCTGGTGCCGGGCGGCCGGCATCATCGCCGGCGCTGGAGTCGGTGGTTCGGGTCATGGCTGCTCGGCGACGAGTTCAGTGGCCACGCTGCGCAGGTCCATCTCGAACTCGAGTTCGAGGATGGGCGGGCGGCAGGTGTGCCAGGTGAGGCCCGTGGCGGTGAGCCCGGCCGCGGCAAAGCGGCTGGCAAGCAGCGGGTGGAAGTCATGCACGGTGTAGATCTGCGAGGCGGTGATTGCCGACCAGTCGGCGCCGAGCGCGTTGGCGCGCGAGCGCATGGTGGCCAGCACATAGTCGACCTTGCTGGCGAAGCCGGTGGCCGAGAGATCGCCGCGGGCGACGATGCCCTCGGGGAAGGGCTGATCCTCGGGCCACTCGCCGCTGCCCGCCACCACGAAGTGGCGCGCGGCGAGGGCGTTCGCAGCCGGCACCGTGTAGCTGAAGGCGTGGAAGCCGGGCTCGGCGGGCGGGTCGAAGGCGGGGCAGACATTGCTGCGGGCCACCGGGTTGCGACCGTCACGGTACAGACCCCACTGCTCGAGCACCGCCACATAGCCGGTGTTGAACCCGCGGAAGCCCTCGAGCGTGAACGGCCTGGGCGAGCGCAGCTCGGCCGCGCACAGCGCGGTGAGGGGTCGGCCGCGGGCCTTGAGGTGCGCGGCAATGGCGGCGAAGCCTTGTTGCACCGGCACTGGCCGGCGCCACCGCACCCGCTCGATGACATGACCCGGCAGCGCGACCACGCCCTGCGAATACGGGAAGCCGCCGAGCTGGAAGGCATAGCCGCCTGGTTCGAATGCGATCACCGGACTCATGCTCGGGCCTCCGATATGCTTGGGGGTTGATGCACGCGCAGCCGGTGTGGCTGCGCGAGCCGCCGAGTATAGAGCCCTGCCGAGGAGACCTCCCCCATGAACCAACCGAATTCCGCCGCGCTGCCCGCCGACATGCGCTACATCGACCATGGCCGCGGTGGCGCGCCCGAGGTGCTGGTGCCGCAGCGCGCCGCCCTGCCGGTGCCGGGCTCCGACGAGATCCTGGTCCGGGTGGCCTATGCCGGGGTCAACCGCCCCGATGTGCTTCAGCGCAGCGGCAACTATCCGCCGCCGCCGGGAGCATCCCCCTGGCTCGGCCTCGAGGTCTCGGGCCAGGTGGCGGCCGTGGGGTCCGCAGTCACGCAATGGCGGGTGGGCGATGCGGTCTGCGCGCTCACCAATGGCGGTGGCTATGCCGAGTTCGTCACCGTGCCCGCGGCGCAGGCGCTGCCGGTGCCGCGCGGGCTCTCGCTGCTGCAGGCAGCCGCCCTGCCCGAGACCTACTTCACCGTGTGGGCCAATGTCTTCGAGCGCGGCCGGCTCGCGGCCGGCGAAACCCTGCTCATCCATGGTGGCTCGTCGGGCATCGGCACCACCGCCATCCAGATGGCCAAGGCCTGGGGTGCCAAGGTGTATGTCACCGTGGGCAGCGCCGAGAAGGCGCTGGCCTGCACCCGCGACCTCGGCGCAGACCACGCCATCAACTACCGTACCCACGACTTCCTTGCCGAGGTGATGCAGCTCACCGACAAGCGTGGCGTCGATGTCATTCTCGACATGGTGGGCGGGGACTACATCGGCCGCAATCTGAAGGCCCTCGCGCTCGAGGGCCGGCTGGTGCAGATCGCCTTCCTGCAGACCTCCAAGGTCGACATCGACCTCATGCCGGTGATGATCAAGCGTCTGACCGTCACCGGTTCCACCTTGCGCGCCCGGCCCGCGGCCGACAAGGCGCGGCTTGCCGCCGAGCTGCGCGCCAGGATCTGGCCGCATCTCGAGCAGGGCCGCATGCTGCCGGTGATCAACAAGGTCTACCCGCTGGCGCAGGCCGCCCAGGCCCACCGGCACATGGAATCCTCCGAGCACATCGGCAAGCTGATGCTCGAGGTGGCCGGCGGCTGAGCGGGCGGCCGGCGCGGCCGGGCGACCGGCGGGCCAGCCCAGCCGGCGGCGCGCCCGCCCGGGAAGCGCGATGCGTGCCGCTCAGGTGGGCGTTTGCGCCAGACGCTCTTCCCGCGACGGGCCGAGCAGCCGGTAAAGCACCGGCAGCACCAGCAGCGTGAGGCTGGTGGAAGTGATCAGCCCGCCAATCACCACCACCGCCAGCGGCCGGGTCACCTCCGACCCGGGGCCGTCGGCAAACAGCATCGGCAGCAGCGCCAGCATGGCCACCGTGGCGGTCATCATCACCGGCCGGAATCGATGGGCGCAGCCCTCGCGCACCGCCGCGGCGATGTCGCCACCGCGCTCGAGCAGATGCCGGAACTCGCTGATCAGCACCACGCCGTTGAGCACCGCGATGCCCCAGAGGTTGATGAAGCCCACCGCGGCCGGCACCGACAGGTACTCCCCTGCCAGCAGCAGACCGAACACGCCGCCGATGGCCGCCAGCGGCAGCACCGTGATGATCAGCGCCGCCTGCCGGGCCGAGTCGAAGAGCAGGAACAGCAGGAAGAAGATCGCCGCCACGGTGATCGGAATGATCAGCGAGAGCCGCTTGATCGCCCGCTCCATGTTCTCGAACTGACCGCCCCACTCGAGGCGGTAGCCCGCCGGCAGCAGCACCTCGGCGGCGATGCGCGCCTGGGCCTGGGCGACATAGCCACCGAGATCGCGGCCCTGGACATTGGCGCCGATCACCAGCCGTCGCTGACCGTCCTCGCGCGAGATCTGCGGCGGGCCGTCAACCACCGAGATGTCGGCGACATCCTTGAGCGCGACCAGCGCCCCGCCCGGCGAGCGCAGCAGCAGGTTCGACACCGCCTCGACATTGCCTCGGAAGCCCTGCGGATAGCGCAGGAACAGGTCGTAGCGCCGCTCGCCCTCGTAGACCACCGACGCCACCCGGCCGCGCACCGCGGTCTCGATCAGGTCGTTGACATCCTCGACATTCAGGCCGAAGCGGGCGATCGCGTTGCGGTCGATGCGCACCGTCAGGTAGTTCTGACCGGTGACCCGCTCGACCCGCAGGTCGGTGGTGCCGGGCAGTGAGCCGAGGATGCGCGCGATCGCATCGCCACGCTCGCGCAGCACGGCGAGGTCTTCGCCGAAGACCTTGATCGCCACCTGCGAGCGCACGCCCGACACCATCTCGTCGACCCGGGCCGCGATCGGCTGGCTGATCGACACTTCCACGCCCGGCAGGAACTTCAGCTTCTCGCGGATGGCGTTGGCGATGTCGTCCTGATCCCAGCCGGCCGGCCATTCCTTGCGCGGCTTGAGGGTCACGATCGGATCGGACTCGTGCGGCAGGCCGGGGTCGGCGGCAGACTCGCCGCCGCCGAGTCGCGACATCACCCGGCTCACGCCCGGCACGGTGGCGATCGCGGCCATGGCCTCGAACTCCAGCTTGAGCGACTCGTCGAGCGAGATGCGCGGCACGCGCACGATCACCGGCGTGAGCTGACCCTCCTGCATGGTCGGGATGAACGCCGTGCCCAGCAGCGGCACGCAGGCCAGTGCCGCGGCCAGCAACGCCCCCGCGCCGAGGATCACCGAGCGGGCGTGGGCCAGGCACCAGTCGAGGGCGCGCAGATAGGGCTGCTTCAGGCGACGCAGCAGCCAGGTGTCCTCCTCCGAACCGCCGCGCAGCAGGTACGAGCAAAGCGCCGGGGTGAGCGTGAACGACAGCGCCAGCGAGATCGACAGCGCGATCGCGATGGTGAGTGCCAGCGGCCCGAACATCTTGCCCTCCATGCCCTGCAGCGACAGCAGCGGCAGGAACACCAGGATGATGATGCCCACGCCGTAGAGCACCGGCTTGCCGACATCGGTGGCAGCCTTGAGGATGATCTGGTCGCGGCGCACCCCCGGCCCGGCCGCCCGGCCGAGTGCCGCGAAGGCGTTCTCCACCACCACCACCGAGCCATCGACCATCAGACCGATCGCGATCACCAGGCCACCCAGCGACATGAGGTTGGCCGAGAGGCCGATCTCGCCCATGATGAGGAAGGTGACCAGCGGCGTGAGCACCAGCGTGCAGACCACGATCAGGCTCGATCGCAGATCGCCGAGAAACACGAACAGCACCGCGATCACCAGCACCACGCCCTCGAGCAGCACCTTGCCGACGGTGAGCAGGGCCGCGTCGACCAGATCGGTGCGATCGTAGAAGGGCACGATCTTCAGGCCACCGGGCAGCACGCCGCTGCGGTTGATGCGCTCGACCTCCTTGCGCACCGCGCCGACCACCTCGCGGGCATTGGCGCCGCGCTGCATCATGACGATGCCGGCAACCGCCTCGGTGACGCCGTCGCGCACGATCGCGCCGCGCCGTACCTCCTCGCCGAAGCGCACCTCGGCCACATCGCGCAGATACACCGGGATGCCGCGCACCTCGCGCAGCACGATGTTGCGGATGTCCTCCAGCGAGCCGATCAGGCCGGTGCCGCGGATCAGGTACTGCTCGGCCTTGACCGGCAGCGCGCCGCCCGAGGAGTTGGCGTTGTTGCGCGCCAGCGCCTGCAGCAGGTCGCGGATGGTGAACCCGTAGTAGCGCAGACGCTCGGGGTTGGCCTCGACCTGGTACTGGCGCACATAGCCGCCCTGCGAGTTGATCTCGGCCACGCCCGGCACCGAGCGCAGCAGCGGCCGCACGGTCCAGTCCTGCAGGTCGCGACGGCGCTTGAGTTCGGCGATATCGAGCCGCCGGTTGCCGTCATCGGGATGCTCGAGGGTGTACTGGTAGATCTCGCCCAGGCCGGTGGACACCGGGCCGAGCACCGGCGTGACCCCCTCGGGCAGACGCTGGCCGACCTCGATCAGACGCTCGAGCACCACCTGCCGCGCGAACCAGACATCGGTGCTGTCGGTGAAGACCAGGGTCACCAGCGACAGCCCGTTGCGGTTGAGCGATCGCATCTCCACCAGGCCGGGGATGCCGCGCATGGCGATCTCCACCGGCACGGTCACGAAGCGCTCCACCTCCTCGGGCGGGCGCCCCGGCGCTTCGGTGGCCACCTGGACCTGCACATTGGTCACATCCGGAAAGGCATCGACCGGCAGGGCGCGCAGGCTGAACAGGCCGAGACCGACCAGCGCGAGGGCAAGCACGGCGAGCACCAGCCGCTGGCGCAGCGACCACGCCATCAGGGAACGGATCATGGCAAGGGCTCCCGGCTCAGCGACCGTCGAGCGCGCGCTGCATGCGCGCGTTGTTCAGGTGGAAGGCACCGTCGAGCGCGAGCTGCGTGCCGGGCGGCAGCGGCCGCAGCAGCGCCCGCATGCCGTCACGCTCGGGGCCGACCTCGGCCGGCACCATGCGGAATACGCCAGGGCGAACCTGCAGGTAGAGGTGATCGGCGTTGCCCTCACGAACCACGGCGCTGGCCGGTACCACCTGACGCTCGGCGGAGCGCCCCTCGACGAGCATGCTGATCAGCATCGAGGGTTTGAATCGCCCGCCCCGATTCTCGAGGTCGACACCCACCCGGACGGTGCGGGTCTCGGGGTTGACCACATCGGCAACGAAGGCCACCCGGCCGTCGAAGCGTTCATTGTCGAGCGCCGGCACCTCGATCTGCACCCGCTGACCGGTCTTCACGAACTGCGCGTCCTGCTCGGGCACTTCGGCAACCGCCCACAGCGCGGTCAGGTCCGACACCACGAACAGCACATCGGCGGGGTTGACCACCTGGCCCTGCGCGACCTTGCGCTCGATCACCGTGCCGCCCAGCGTGGCGGTGATCGCGGCGGTGGGCTGGATCTGGCCGGTGCTCTCCAGCCGGGCGATGCGCTCCACGGTCAGGCCCAGCGCCCGCAACTGGTCGGACGAGGCCCGCTTCTCGGCAGCGGCCACGGTGAGCTCGCCCTGGCGCCGCTGCAGCTCTGCCGAGCCGATCACATCGGCCTCGAGCAGCAGGCGTGCCCGCTCGACCGCCTGCGTGAGCAGCTGCTGCTGCGAGTGCGCGCGCAGGAAATTCAGCTGCGCCTGCGCCAGCTCGGGGCTGTTGATCTCGGCCAGCACCTGGCCCTGGCGAACCACCTGGCCGATCTGCGCATCGATCTGCGTGAGCCGGCCCGTGATCGGCGCGCCGATCCGCGAGCTGCGGTTCTGGTTGGCCTCCAGGCGGCCGGCGATGCGGATGGTGTCCACCACGCGTCGGGTGCTCACCGAGCCGATCACCACCCGGCGCGCGAGCGCCTCGTCGATGGTGAGTTCCAGCGGGTCGTTCGTGGCCGCGCCCGGGGCACCCGCCGCCGGCGTGGTGGCGCTCTTGCCGGCGGTGGCCGGCGCCGTGGCCTCGCGCTGTCCGCAGCCGCTTGCCAGAAGTGCGACCAGTGCGGTCGCGCCCAATGCCATCAGAGTGGAGAATGTCATCGTCCGGCCAGCCTTTCGAGTTCGGTACGGGCGCGCTGAAGATCGAAGCGCGCGGCGATCAGGTCATTGCGCACCAGCCTGAACTGGCGCTGCGCGTCGAGGTATTCGAGGATGCCGCGCTCGCCCAGGCGGTAGGCCGCCTCGGCGATGGCCAGCACCTGGCGGGCCCGGGCGAGCACGCCGCCTTCGATGGCCTGCACCTGGGAGCGGGCCACCTGGTAGGCCTGCCAGGCACCCTCGAAGGCGGCTTCGGTCTCGAAGCGCCGCTGCACCAGCGCGACCCGGGCCCGCTCGCTCTGGGCGATCGCCTCGGCGATCGGGCCCTCGCGCCGATCAAGCAGCGGCAGGCTCATCTGCACGCCCAGGCGGGTCAGCCGCGCCGCCGGGTCGTGTTCATGGCTCGCCCGCACCGTCAGCTGCGGCACGATCCGGGTGCGCTCGAGCGCGATCTGCCGGTCGGCAGCCGACCACTGCTCGCGAGCCAGCGCGATCTCCGGGTTGCGGTCCTCCACCCGACGGCGCAGCGCGAGGTAGTCGGCCTCCCCCAGCATGCGGCTGTCGATGTCGCTGGTGCCGAGCTCGAACTCGCTTTCCAGACTCGGGCCGACCAGCTGGCGCATGCCGACCTGGGCCTCGCGGATGCGCAGCCGGGTGGCTTCGAGGCTTCGGCGCACGCCGGCCACCTCGCCCTCGGCCCGCAGCGAGTCGAAGCGCGGCGCCTCGCCGGCACGCACCCGCACCTCGATGCGATCGCGGATCTGCTCGGTGAGGATCAGGTCCTCCTGCAGCGCCTGCTGCTCGGCCCGCAGTCGCAGCAGCTCGAAGAAGCGCTCGCGCACCGCTGCCACCAGCCGTGACTGGGTGACTCCGGTCTCGGCCAGGGCCACGACAACACGGGCCTCGGCGCTGGCTGAGCGCGCCGCACGCAGCCGCGGGTTCTCGATCGGCTGCGCGAGCGACAGGGCGGTGCTTGCGCCGGCGGGCTCGCCGGGCAGACGCGGCACCAGCCGGCCGGGTTCGATGACGATCTCGGGATTGGGCAGCGCGCGGGCGGTGATCAGGCCCGCCCGGGCTTCGGCCTGCTGGGCACGGCTGGTGGCCAGTGCCGGGCTTTCGTTCAAGGCCCTGTCGATCAGCGCTTCAAGGGTGTAGGTGGGCGTGGCAGCGCCCAGGGGCGCCGAGGCGCCCGCGATCAGCAGGCCGAGCAGGGCTGCGAGGCCCCGATGCGGCGTCGATCGGCGCCAGGTGTGCGGTGACATTCGGACTCCGTGTTGGTTGATGACCCGCACGGACCTCGTGGAACCGTGCCTGGGCTGGCGACGGTCTGGCCGACGGATCTGATGATCCGCGCCTGCGCCGGAGGCCGTCGGGCCTCGGAATGGCGACACAGGCAGAGTCGGTGATCCCGACCCCGGTTACTCCCCGAACCCCCTCATTTTGCCTGTCGGGCGGCGAGCCTCGGCCTTTCGCCCCTGCGCGGTGTGGGCGATTGCCGTCGTGTTCAGCGCCCCCGCGT
This sequence comes from Quisquiliibacterium sp., assembly GCF_982640115.1. NCBI lineage: Bacteria > Pseudomonadati > Pseudomonadota > Betaproteobacteria > Burkholderiales > Burkholderiaceae > Quisquiliibacterium > Quisquiliibacterium sp. Next base: position 37,215 of record NZ_CEXFHW010000001.1, read on the forward strand.
ACCCGGCGCCTTGCGGTGGCGGTGGATGCTCATCAGCATGCCCATGCCCATGCCCAGGGTGACCATGGCGGTGCCTCCGTAGGACATGAAGGGCAGCGGCACGCCCACCACCGGCAGGATGCCCGACACCATGCCCATGTTGACGAAGGCGTAGGTGAACAGCATGAGCGTGATCGCACCGGCGAGCAGTTGACCGAACACGGTGCCGGCACCCGAGGCGATGGCCAGGCCGCGGCCGATCAGCAGCAGGTAGAGCGCGATCAGCACCGCGTTGCCCGCCAGACCGAACTCCTCGGAGAACACCGCGAAGATGAAGTCGGTGGTGCGCTCCGGGATGAACTCGAGGTGGGTCTGGGTGCCCTCCATGTAGCCCTTGCCCCAGAAGCCGCCCGAGCCCACCGCGATGGTCGACTGGATGATGTGAAAGCCCTTGCCAAGCGGGTCGGAGCTGGGATCGAGCAGGGTGAGCACCCGTTGCCGCTGGTAGTCGTGCAGCAGCGGCCAGATCAGCGGCGCTGCCGCGGCGCCCAGCGCGGCCAGCCCGGCGATCACCCGCCAGTTGAGCCCGGCCAGAAAGATCACGAAGCCGCCGGCGGCCAGCACCAGCAGGGCGGTGCCGAGATCTGGCTGGCGGGCGATCAGCGCCACCGGCACGGCGAGCGCGACGGTGGCCAGCAGGAAGTCGGCCCAGTGCCGTCCGCCTTCGCGGCGCTGGAAGTACCAGGCGAGCATCAGCGGCACCGCGATCTTGAGCAGCTCCGAAGGCTGCACCCGTCCGAAGCCGAGATTGAGCCAGCGGCGGGCGCCCTTGGAGACATCGCCGAACAGCGCCACGCCGATCAGCAGGGCCACCCCGAACAGGTAGAGCGGCAGGGCCACCCGCATCAGCAGGGCCGGCGGCACCAGGGCCATGATCCAGAGCACGGCCACCGCCACCGCGAGGTTGCGCGCATGACCCTCGAAGCGGCCGGGGAAGTCATACGCTGCCGAGTGCATGGTGAGCAGACTGAGCAGCATGAGCAGCAGCAGGATGGCCGTCAGGGCGGGGTCGAAGATCCGGGCGCCGGAACGGATCCGCGCCCAGGCGGCGGGCAGGGCGGTCATGGCGATTTCCGCGCCGCGCTGCCGTCGGTGGCCGCTCCCGGCGCTGGCGCAGGCACCGGCTCGGGCTCGGTGCTCTCGGGCACATCGCGCATCTCGGCCTCGGTCGGCGCATCGACGGGCCGGCGGGCGGTCTCGCCCGGCAGCTTGCCGAGCAGGTAGTAGTCGAACACCTTGCGCGCGATCGGCGCGGCCGCCTGCGCGCCGAAGCCGCCGTTCTCGACGATGACTGCCAGCGCCAGCCGCGGGGCGTCGACCGGCGCGAAGGCCATGTAGAGCGAATGATCGCGGTGCCGCTCGGCGATGCGGCGCGCGTCGTAGCGCTCGTTCTGGCGGATGCCGATCACCTGGGCGGTGCCGGTCTTGCCGGCGGCCACATAGCCGGCGTCGGCGAACACCGCCCGGCTGGTGCCGAATCGGTTCACATCGACCATGGCCGACTTCACCAGCGCAAGGTGCTCGGGGCGCAGCGCGATCCGCCGGGGCTCGCCGGGATCGACCAGGCGCTTCTCGCGGCTGAGCGGGTCCTGCACCGCCCGCACCAGCCGTGGACGCAAGGCAACGCCGTCATTGGCCAGCGTGGCGGTGGCATGGGCCAGTTGCAGGATGGTGAAGGCGTTGGCGCCCTGGCCGATGCCGATGGAGGGCGTCTCGCCAGGCAGCCAGCGGCGCTGGAAGCGGCGCATCTTCCAGTCGGACGAGGGCAGCACGCCCGCAGCCTCGTGGCGCAGGTCGATGCCGGTCAGCCCGCCGAAGCCCCAGGGCGCCATGAAGTCGTGGATGCGGTCCACGCCCATCTCGTAGGCCGCGCGGTAATAGTAGGTGTCGCTCGAGACCACGATCGACTTGTGGAGGTTCACGCTGCCGTGGCCATTGGGCTCGGAGTCGCGGAAGCGGTGGTTGCCGAGCTGGAAGTAGCCCGGATCCGGGTACTGCGTCTCGGGCTGGCGAAAGCCGGTGCTCAGCGCGGCCAGCGCCATGAAGGGCTTGTAGGTGGAGCCGGGCGGGTAGGTGCCGCGCAGCGGCCGGTTGAGCAGGGGCCGGTCGGGGTCTTCGTTGAGCGCCTGCCAGGAGGGCGGGTCGATGCCGTCGACGAACAGGTTCGGGTCGAAGCCCGGCCGCGATACGAAGGCGATCACCTCGCCGGTGGCCGGCTCGATCGCCACCAGCGCGCCGCGGCGGTTGCCGAACCACTCCTCGATCAGCCGCTGCAGCCTGAAGTCGATGGCCAGGATCAGGTTGCTCCCGGGCTGCGCCGGACGGCGCGCCAGCGAGCGCACCGTGCGCCCACCTGCCGAGACCTCGATCTCCTCGGCGCCGGCGCGCCCGCGCAGGGTATCCTCCCAGGACTGCTCGAGGCCGGTCTTGCCGATGTGGGTGGCGCCGGCATAGTCGGACTGCTGCTCGGCTTCCTCGATGCGCTGCTTGTCGGCGGGCGAGATGCGGCCGATGTAGCCGATCAGGTGCGCGGCCGCCTCGCCGTTGGGATAGGTGCGGGCGGCGCGGGCGCGGATCTCCACGCCGGGGAAGCGGAAGCGCGCCGCCGAGAAGCGGGCGAGCTCCTCGTCGCTGAGACGGGTGCGGATCGGGATGGAGTCCCAGTGCCGCGAGTCTTCCAGCAGCCGGCGGAAACGCCGCCGGTCGCGTGGCGTGATCTCGATCAGCTCGGCCAGCGCGTCGATGGTGCGCTCGATGCTCTCCACCTGCCCGGGCACGATCTCGAGCGTGAACACCGAGAGGTTGTCGGCCAGCAGCGTGCCGTTGCGGTCGTAGATCAGCCCGCGCGGTGGCGCCACCGGCACCAGCGCGATCCGGTTGTCCTCGGCCAGCGCCGAGTAGTCGCTGTGGCGCACCACCTGCAGCCAGATGAAGCGCGACAGCAGGATGCCGAAGCAGACCAGCACCAGGCCCCAGGCGATGGTCACCCGCAATCGCAGGCGCTGCTGCTCCTGGTCGGGGTCGCGCAGCTCGCTCATCGGCGCATCGGCACAGGCCCGTGCCTCACAGCGGTCGGGTCTCGTCGCGCTCGACCGCCCGGCGCTGCGGCGCGAGCAGCAGCGTCTCGGCCAGCGGCCACAGCAGCGTGGTGGTGAGCGCCGACAGCAGGTAGCCCCAGCCCGGCCAGCCGCTGCCCACCGCCATGCGCGCGAGCAGGGTGATCAGCTGCGCCGCCGACATCAGCACCAGCACATGCATCATGCGGCCGGCGAGGTCGAACCAGGGCACGCGCCGGTGCAGGGCGATGGCGCCCCAGGAGAGCAGGCTGTAGGCCAGCGCGTGCTCGCCGAGCAGCGCGCCCTCGTGGATGTCCATGAGCAGGCCGAACAGGAAGGCCAGGCCGAAGCCGAGCTGCCGGGGCTGACGCACATTCCAGAAGACCAGCGTGAGCGCGAGGAAGTCGGGCATGGCCCCGCCCCGGCCCCAGGGCAGCAGGTTGAGCAGGAAGGCCAGCGCCAGCGTGAATGCGATGAAGGCCCGGTTGGCCGGCAGCAGCAGGGTTTCGCGAGGAGAGAGCATCACGCGGCTCAGGGCGCCGGCCGCCGACGGCGGGTGTCGGCCGGCGCCGGTTCGGCGGGTGGTGGAGGCAGGGCATGGCGCTCGACCAGCAGCACCAGCATCAGCCGCTGGTGCTCGGGTGCGGCCACCGGACGGGCCAGCACCAGGCCGAAGGCGCCGGCCGCGCCGGGCGCCTCGATCCTCTCGACCGTGGCCACCGGCAGGCCGGCCGGGTAGATGCCGTCAAGGCCCGAGGTGATCAGACTGTCACCGGGCTTGATGTCGCTGCTGGCGGCCACGAAGCGCAGTTCGAGCAGCCCGCCCGCGCCGCCGCCGAAGGCGATCGCCCGCTGACCGGTGCGGGCCACCGCCACCGGCACCGCGGCGCCGCGGTCGGTGAGCAGCGTGACCTCGGCCGAGAGCGGCAGCACCCGCGTGACCTGCCCGATGACGCCCTGCGCGCTGATCACCGGCTGGCCGGCGATCAGCCCCTGCTGCAGCCCCTTGTCGATCAGGATGCGGCGGCTGAAGGGGTCGCGCCCGTCGTTGAGCACCTCGGCGATCACCGACGGGATGGCCGAGCGCTCGCGGGCGCCGAGCAGCTCGCGCAGGCGCCGGTTCTCGTCGGCCACCTGCTCGGCCTGCAGCAGTGTGCGGGCATTGGCAGCCTCGACCCGGCGCAGCTCGGTGTTGTCCTGGCGCAGCCGCTCGACGCCATCGATGTGCTCGCCGATCTGCCGCAGCAGATCGCGTGGCGCGAGCAGCGCGCGCTGCAGCGGATAAAGCAGCGTGGCCGCGCCCTGGCGCAGGGCGCCCAGGGTCTGCAGGCGCGAGTCGACCACCAGCAGCGCGATCGCGAGGCCGGCGCACAGGAGCAGCCGCGCGTGGGCGGAGACTCCCTGGTTGAAGATGGGCGGCGGGCTGCGCTCCATGGGGCGGGCCCCGGCGCGGCGGAGGCGCCGGCGGGCTTATTCGTTGGTGAAGATGGTGCCGAGCTTGTCCATGCGCTCGAGCGCCATGCCGCAGCCGCGGACCACGCAGGTGAGCGGGTCTTCGGCGACCAGCACCGGCAGGCCGGTTTCCTCCATGAGCAGGCGATCGAGGTCGCGCAGCAGCGCGCCGCCGCCGGTGAGCATGATGCCGCGCTCGGTGATGTCGGCGCCGAGCTCGGGCGGTGTCTGCTCCAGGCCGATCTTGACCGCCGACACGATCTGGTTGAGCGGATCGGTGAGGGCCTCGAGGATCTCGTTGGAGGACACCGTGAAGCTGCGCGGGATGCCCTCGGACAGGTTGCGGCCCTTGACCTCCATCTCGCGCACCTCGGAGCCGGGGAAGGCCGAGCCGATGCTCTTCTTGACCGCCTCGGCGGTCTGCTCGCCGATCAGCATGCCGTAGTTGCGCCGGATGTAGTTGACGATGGCTTCGTCGAACTTGTCTCCGCCGACCCGCACCGAGCCCTTGTAGACCATGCCCCCGAGCGAGATGACGCCGACCTCGGTGGTGCCCCCGCCGATGTCGACCACCATGGAGCCGGAGGGCTCGGACACCGGCAGGCCGGCGCCGATGGCCGCGGCCATGGGTTCCTCGATGAGGTAGACCTGCGAGGCGCCGGCGCCGAGCGCCGATTCGCGGATGGCGCGACGCTCGACCTGGGTGGAGCCGCAGGGCACGCAGATGATGATCCGCGGGCTCGGCGAGAACAGCCGGGTCTCGTGGACCATCTTGATGAACTGCTTGAGCATCTGCTCGGTGACCGTGAAGTCGGCGATCACGCCGTCCTTCATGGGGCGGATGGCATCGATGTTGCCCGGCACCTTGCCGAGCATCTGCTTGGCGTCGGTGCCCACCGCCGCGATGGTCTTCTTGCCGCTGGGCCCGCCTTCCTGGCGGATGGCCACCACCGAGGGCTCGTCGAGCACGATGCCCTTGCCGCGCACATAGATGAGCGTGTTGGCCGTGCCCAGGTCGATGGCGAGATCGGTGGAGAAGTAGTTGCGAAAGAGCCCGAACATGCCGGTTCCGTGGGTGAATTTGGCCTGGCCGCAGGCGCGGAAGAACCCTAGATCATACCGTATAATCCCGGCCCCTCGGCCCCATTCGGGGCGCTGCCCGGAAACCCCTATGCCGCTCACCGATGCCGATGTCGCCCGCCTGGCCCGGCTGGCCCGTCTCGATCTCTCCGGCGAGCAGGCGCAGCGCACGCTGGGCCAGCTCAACGCCGTGCTCGGCCTGATCGAGCAGCTGCAGGCGGTGGACACCCGCGGCGTCGAGCCCATGACCCATCCCACCGACATGGCCCTGCGCCTGCGGCCCGACGAGGTCACCGAGCCCGATGGGCGCGAGCGCTACCAGCAGGGTGCGCCGGCGGTCGAGCAGGGCCTCTACCTCGTGCCCCGCGTGATCGAGTGACGCCATGAGCCGCCTGCACGACCTCACCGTGGCCGAATTGCGCGCCGGCCTCGACCAGCGCCGTTTCAGCGCCACCGACCTCGCCCGCGCCTTCCTGGACCGCATCCAGGCCAGCACCCTGAATGCCTTCATCGATGTCCGGCCCGAGCTCACCCTCGCCCAGGCCGCGCAGGCCGATGCACGCCTGGCCGCCGGCGAGCGCGGGCCGCTGCTGGGCATCCCGGTTGCTCACAAGGACATCTTCGTGACCGAAGGCTGGCGCTCCACCGCCGCCTCGCGGATGCTGGCCGACTATGTCAGCCCCTTCGATGCCACGGTGGTGGCGCGGCTGCGCGAGGCCGGCGCGGTCTGTCTGGGCAAGACCAACTGCGACGAATTCGCCATGGGTTCGTCCAACGAGAACTCGCACTTCGGTGCGGTGCGCAATCCCTGGGATCCGCAGGCCATTCCCGGCGGCTCCTCGGGCGGGTCGGCGGCGGCGGTGGCTGCGCGCCTGGCGCCGCTGGCCACCGGCACCGACACCGGCGGCTCGGTGCGCCAGCCGGCTTCCATGTGCGGCATCACCGGCATCAAGCCCACCTACGGCCGGGTCAGCCGCTTCGGCATGATCGCCTTTGCCTCCAGCCTCGACCAGGGTGGCGCCATGGGCGGCTCGGCCGCCGACTGCGCGCTGCTGCTTTCGGCCATGGCCGGCTTCGACCCGCGCGACGCCACCAGCATCGAGCGCCCGGCCGAAGACTTCGGCCGCGACTTCGGCGGCTCCCTGCAGGGCCTGCGCATCGGGCTGCCGCAGGAGTTCTTCGGCGAAGGCCTGGCCGACGATGTCCGTGCGCCGGTGCAGGCGGCGCTGCAGGTGCTGCGGGACCTCGGCGCGGTCACGGTGCCGGTGTCGCTGCCGCGTACCGCGCTGGCCATCCCGGCCTACTACGTGATCGCGCCGGCCGAGGCCTCCAGCAATCTCAGCCGCTTCGACGGCGTGCGCTACGGCCATCGCACCACCGGTCACACCGACCTCGCCAGCCTCTACGCCCGCAGCCGCGCCGAGGGCTTCGGCCCGGAGGTGCAGCGCCGCATCCTGGTGGGCACCTACGTGCTCTCCCACGGCTACTACGACGCCTACTACCTGCAGGCGCAGAAGCTGCGGCGCCTGATCGCCGACGACTTCACCGCGGCCTTCGGCCAGGTCGATCTCATCGCCGGCCCGGTCTCGCCCACGGTGGCCTGGAACCTCGGCGAGCGCAGCGACGATCCGGTGCGCAACTACCTCGCCGACATCTTCACGCTGCCGGCCTCGCTCGCCGGCCTGCCCGGCCTGTCCATGCCCGCCGGCTTCGGCGCGGGCGGCCGTCCGGTGGGTCTGCAGCTCATCGGACGGGTGTTCGACGAGGCCCGCCTGCTCGCCGTGGCCGATCGATTCCAGCAGGCCACCGACTGGCACGCACGCCGTCCCGCGGGGGCGGCGTGAACCTGTCCGGGCGCGGGGCTGCGGCCCGCGGCTGGCGGCTGCGGCCGTGGGCCGGCGCGCTCGCCCTGGCCGTGCTGCTGGCCGCCTGCAGCACCCCGCAGCCGCCGGCGCCCATCGTGCCTTCGGGCAAGCCGCCCGCATCGACGGGGGGCGCACAGACCGCACCCCTGCGGCCGGCCTCCCCGCCGGCGGCTGCCCGGCCGGGCCCGATCGCCGATCGCCCCATCGACCTCGACGGCCGCTGCGCGCAGGCCGAGGAGGACGGCTTTCGCGAGGATGCCACCCTGCTGGTGCGTGCCAACGAGGTCCGTGCCATGAGCTGGCAGCTCTGGGTCGGCCGCCGCGGCAGCTGCCGGTTCGAGCAGGCCGATTTCCGTCAGGTGCGCAGCCGGCCCCATATCGAGCTGCTCGCCCGCGACGGCAGCGGCTGCAAGCTGATGGTCTGGCAGGATCCTCGGCGCATCACCCTGGCGCATGCCGGTTGCCAGCGGCGCTGCACCGGCGGCATCTACGATCAGGCCTGGCCGGTGATGTTCGATCCGCGCTCCGGGGCCTGTGCCCGCACCGACCGCTGATGCCGGCGTCGGTCCAACCAGAAAGAGACTCAGCGATGCAATGGGAAGTGGTGATCGGGCTGGAGACGCATGCGCAGCTCGCCACGCGCTCCAAGATCTTCTCGGGCGCGTCCACCGCCTTCGGCGCGGCGCCCAACACCCAGGCGAGCCCGGTGGATCTCGCCCTGCCCGGGGTGCTGCCGGTGATGAACCGCGCGGCGGTGGAATGCGCGATCCGGCTGGGTCTGGCCGTGGGCGCGCAGGTGGCGCCGCGCTCGGTGTTCGCCCGCAAGAACTACTTCTATCCCGACCTGCCCAAGGGTTACCAGATCAGCCAGTACGAGATCCCGGTGGTGGCCGGTGGCAGCCTCGACATCACCTGGGAGGAGGGCGGCGAGCCCCGTTCGCGCACGGTGCGCCTCACCCGCGCCCATCTCGAGGAGGACGCCGGCAAGTCGCTGCACGAGGACTTCCACGGCATGTCGGGCATCGACCTGAACCGCGCCGGCACGCCGCTGCTCGAGATCGTGAGCGAGCCGGACATGCGATCCTCGCGCGAGGCGGTGGCCTATGCCCGGGCGCTGCATGCCCTGGTGATCTGGCTGGGCATCTGCGACGGCAACATGCAGGAGGGGTCGTTCCGCTGTGACGCCAATGTCTCGGTCCGACCGCTCGGCCAGCAGGCCTTCGGCACCCGCTGCGAGATCAAGAACCTGAACTCCTTCCGCTTCCTGGAGCGCGCCATCGACTTCGAGGTGCGCCGCCAGATCGAACTCATCGAGGACGGCGGCACGGTGGTCCAGGAGACCCGGCTCTACGACCCTGACCGGGACGAGACCCGCAGCATGCGCAGCAAGGAAGACGCGCAGGACTACCGGTACTTCCCCGATCCCGACCTGCCGCCGCTCGTCATCGCGCCCGACTGGGTCGCCGCCGTGCGGGCCGCGATGCCCGAGCTGCCGCAGGCGCTGCGCGCGCGCTTCCAGGCCGAGCTCGGGCTGTCGGCCTATGACGCCGGCGGGCTGGCCGCATCCCGGCAGCTGGCTGCCTGGTTCGAGCGCGCGCTGGCGGCGCTGGCCACGCTGCTGCCCCCGACCGACGCCGCTGCCCGTCAGGCGCAGGCCAAGCTGCTGGCCAACTGGCTGCTCACCGACATGGCCGCCGCGCTCAACCGCGACGGCATCGAGATCGACGCCGCGCCGGTGAGCCCGGCGCTGCTGGCGCGGCTGTGCGCCCGCATCCTCGACAACACCGTGTCGGGCAAGATCGCCCGCGAACTGTTCGCCGCGCTCTGGCTCACGCCGGGCGCGCCCGATGATGCGGTCGATCGCGAGATCGATGCCCGCGGCCTGCGCCAGATCAGCGACACCTCCGAGCTCGAGGCGATGGTCGATGCCGTGCTGGCCGCCCATCCGAAGTCGGTGGAGGAGTTCCGCGCCGGCAAGGACAAGGCCTTCAATGCCCTGGTGGGCCAGGTGATGAAGGCCAGTCGGGGCAAGGCCAATCCGCAGGCCGTGAACGACCTGCTGCGCAAGCGGCTCGCCGGCTGAGACGGGCCCGCGGCCGCGCGCGCCGTTCAGGCGCCGCTGCCGTAGCGCTGCCGGTACTGCACCACCCGATCGCGATGGGCGGCGAGTTCGCCGCCCTGCGGCGAGGCCTCCAGGTAGGCGATCAGGTCGTCGAGCGAGGCGATGGAGAGCACCGGGATGCCGAACATCGAGCGCACCTGCTCCACCGCCGACTCGCCGGTGACCTGCACCGCGTCGCCGCCGCGCTCCTGGCGGTCGAGGGCGATCAGCACGCCGGCCGGCTCGGCGCCGGCCTGGCGGATGATGCTCACCGATTCCTTCACCGAGGTGCCGGCCGAGATCACATCGTCGACGATCAGCACCCGGCCGCGCAGCGGGGCGCCGACCAGGCTGCCGCCCTCGCCGTGGTCCTTGGCCTCCTTGCGGTTGTAGGCAAAGCCGATGTTGCGGCCCCGCCCGGCCATGGCCACCGCGGTGGCGCTGGCCAGCGTGATGCCCGTGTAGGCCGGGCCGAACAGCATGTCGAAGCCGATCTCGCCACGGGCCTGCGCCGAGAGCAGGCGCGCGGCATAGAAGCCGGCGAGACGGCCCAGCCGCTCGCCGTCATGGAACAGCCCGGCATTGAAGAAATACGGGGAGTCGCGGCCGGCCTTCGTGATGAACGAACCGAATCGCAACACCCCGGCATCGAGCGCGAAGCGGATAAACTCGCGCGGATCGACTTCGGTCATTGATCATCCTCGCCGGCGTGGGCCGGCCCAGCGCGCCATGATACGGATCATCTCGTTGAACCTGAACGGCATCCGATCGGCCGCCCGCAAGGGCCTGATGCCGTGGCTGGAGTCCGTTCGGCCCGATGTGCTGTGCGTGCAGGAGATCAAGGCCCAGGCTGACGACCTCGACGATACCTTGCGCAATCTGGCGGGCCTTGGCGGTCACTTCCACTTCGCGCACAAGCCGGGGTACAGCGGCGTGGGCGTCTACGCCCGGCGCAAGCCGAAGGCGGTGCGCGCCGGTTTCGGCGACCCCGAGTTCGACGCCGAGGGCCGTTACCTCGAGGCCGACTTCGGCGATTACACCGTGATCTCCATGTACCTGCCCTCGGGGTCGAGCTCGCCCGAGCGGCAGCAGGCCAAGTTCCGCTTCATGGCCTCGTTCGCCGGGCATCTGCGCGATCTCGGCCGCGGCGGCCGCGAGGTGGTGGTCTGCGGCGACTGGAACATCGCCCACCAGGAGATCGACCTGAAGAACTGGCGCAGCAACCAGAAGAACTCCGGCTTCCTGCCCGAGGAGCGGGCCTGGCTGTCGCAGGTCTTTGGCGAGTTCGGCTTCGTCGATGTCTTCCGTCGGCTCGACCCTCGCCCCGAGCGCTACACCTGGTGGAGCAACCGCGGCCAGGCCTGGGCGAAGAATGTCGGCTGGCGCCTCGACTACCAGATCGCCACGCCCGGCAGCGCCGATGCCGCCCGGGCCACCGACATCTACACCGCCGAGCGCTTCTCGGATCACGCGCCGCTGATCATCGACTACGCGCTGCCGCGACGATGACCGATCCTGCCGACGACCTGGCCCCGCCGGCGCCGCTGCCTCTGCGCCGTGCCCTGATCGTCGATGACGATCCGCTGGCCCGCACCCTGGTGGGCGCCAGCTTCACCGACCTGGGCTTTGATGTCACCACCGCCGCCGACGGGGACGAGGCGCTCGCGCTGGCCGCTGCCACCCGCTTCGACTGCGTCGTGCTCGATGTGCAGATGCCCGGCCCGTCCGGTTTCGAGGTCTGCCGGCAGCTGCGCCGCCTGCCGGCCTACCGCAGCACCCCCATCCTGATCCAGACCGGCCTGGAGGACCATGACTCGGTGGAGCAGGCCTTCGAGGCGGGCGCGAGCGACTACCTCACCAAGCCGGTGAACGACGCGCTGCTGCGCCACCGGGTGCGGTTCGTGATGAAGTCGGCCGAGGTCGTGACCGAGCTCGAGAGCAATCGCGCCAAGCTCAACGAGGCGCTCGATCTCGCCCAGCTCGGGCACTGGGAATACGCCTACGCGACCCGCATCATCCAGACCTCCGATGTGCACCGCCGTGTGCTGCACCTGCCCGGGCCGGTGCCGCGCTCGTTCTACCTCTCGCGCATCCACCCCGATGACCGCGAGCTGGTGCGGCGCCAGCTGCAGTCGGTGGGCGTGAGCACCGATCGCATCGATTTCGCCCACCGCTGGCTGGCCCCCGATGGCCGTCAGCTGGTGCTGCATGTGCAGGGCGCCCTGCGGCGCGACGCCGAGGGCCAGCCCGAGACGCTGGTGGGCAGCATCCAGGATGTCACCGAGCGCGAGGCCATCCTCGAGAAGATGCGGCTGTGGTCCAAGGTGATCGAGTCTTCGGTGGAGGGCATGCTGCTGGTCGACGCGGGCCTGCTGCCGCTGCAGGTCAACGCCGCCTTCACCCGTCTCACCGGGCTCGACCTCGACGGCCTGCGCCAGCGCGGCTGGGATTTCTTCGACGAGGCCTTCCGGCGCCAGGTGCTGCCGGTGCTGCGCACGGCCGGCACCTGGCAGGGCGAACGCACCACGCATGGCCCCGACGGCGCGATCCAGCACCACTGGGTGAATGTCGGCGTGCTGCCCGGTCCTACCGGGATGCCCAGCCACTTCGTGGTCATGATCTCCGATGTCAGCGCCTTGCGCCGCTACCAGTCGCGTCTGGACTACCTGGCCCGCCACGATCCGCTCACCGGGCTGCTCAATCGCGCCGCCATGCTCGAGAGGCTTCATGAGCAGGCGGTGGCCGTGAGCACCAGCGGCGGGCGGCTCGGCCTGCTCTACCTCGACCTCGATCGCTTCAAGAACGTGAACGATGCGCTCGGCCAGGGCTGGGGCGACCGCTTCCTGGTCGCCGTGGTCGAGCGCCTGCGCGCCGCCCTGCCGGCCACCGCGCTGCTCGGTCGGCCCGAGAGCGACGAGTTCCTGGTGATGATTCCGCGGGTGGGCGCACCCACCGAGGCGGTGGCGCTGGCCGAGCGGCTTCTCGACGCGCTGCAGGCCCCGCTGCGGGTGGATGACTACGAGTTCGTGATCGGTGCCAGCGCCGGCATCGCCTTCCTGCCCCAGCACGCCGCCAATGTCGAGGATCTGGTCAAGAACGCCAGTATCGCCATGCACCAGGCCAAGGCCCGCAAGGCGCAGGGACGGGGCCGCTACCAGCTGTTCAGTTCGCGCATGGCTGCCGAGATCACCGACCGGGTATCCCTCGAGGCGCGCATCCGCGCCGGTCTTGCCCGCGGCGAATTCCGTGTGCACTACCAGCCCAAGATCGAGCTGGCCACCGGGCTTCTGGTGGGCGCCGAGGCTCTGGTGCGCTGGGAGCATCCCGAGGAGGGGCCGATCGCGCCGGCGCGCTTCGTGCCGGTGGCCGAGAGCGCCGGCCTGATCGCCGAACTCGGCCGCTGGGTCTTCCAGGAGACTGCCGCCCAGATGAAGCGCTGGGATCTCGAAGGCCTGCCGGTGGCCCATGTGGCGGTCAATGTCGCCGGTCCGCAGGTCTGGCGTGGCGACTTCCTTCAGCACATCCGCGACACCCTGCGCGAGGTCGGCGTGGCGCCGGGGCGGCTGCAGATCGAGATCACCGAGACCCTGATCATGCGCGACTCCACCCGCGACGAGACGGTGCTGCGCATGAATGCCCTGCGCGATCTCGGCCTGACGCTGGCGATCGACGATTTCGGCACCGGCTACTCGTCACTGTCGCGACTGAAGCGGCTGCCGGTGGCCACCCTGAAGATCGACCAGTCCTTCGTGCGCGATGTGGTCGACGACCCCAACGACGCCGCGATCGTGCGCGCGATCATCGCCATGGCGCGCACGCTGGGCCTGGCCACGGTGGCCGAGGGCGTGGAGACCGAGGGCCAGCTCGCCTGGCTGCGCGCCGAGGGCTGCGACATCGGCCAGGGCTTCCTGTTCGGCCGGGCTCGGCCGGCCGACGAGTTCGCGGCCCAGCTGCGCGCCGGCCTGCTTGGCGGCCTTCAGGGGATGGGGTCGCCCCAGTTGGAGGTGTAGGGCGGCAGGCTGGCCACCGGGGTGCCGCGAGCCCGCGCGTACAGCGGCAGGGTCTCGCCGAGGTGGCGCCGTATCTCGTTGATGCGGGAGGTGCTCGCCGGGTGGGTGGACAGCCACTGCGGCGGGGCGCCCTTGGCCGCGGCGCTCATCTTCTCCCAGACCCGCACCGCAGCGCGCGGATCGAAGCCCGCGCGGGCGGCGAGGTCGAGCCCCACCAGGTCGGCGTCGGTCTCGTTGTCGCGCGAGAAGCTCAGGGTGAGGAGCTGCGCGCCGGCGCCCACCGCCATGCGGCCGAGGTCCCCCATGCCCAGCAGGCTGGTGACCAGACCCGCGCCCATCTCGGTGAGGCTGCCCTTGGCGGCCCGCTCGCGGGCATGCTCGCGCAGCGCGTGCGCGACCTCGTGGCCCATGACCATGGCGAGTTCATCGTCGGTGAGCTTGAGCTTGTCGAGGATGCCGGTGTAGACGCCGATCTTGCCGCCAGGCATGCAGAAGGCGTTGATCTGGCCGTCGGCCAGCACATTGACCTCCCAGCGCCACTGGCCGGCCCGCGCATTGAAGCGCCCGGCCTGCTCGATGATCGCCCGCGCGATGCGCCGCGCCCGCTGCACCTGCGGATGCTCCGGGGGCAGCAGCGCACCCTTGGCGGCGGCGGCGCGCATCATCTGGCTGTACTGCTCGCCAGCCACCCGTTCGAGCTGCTCGGCCGGCACCAGCTTGGCAAGGCTGCTGGGGTTGCCCACCCGAACCCCGTCCTGCGGCGCCTGCGGCTGGGCGCCGGCGGGCAGGCACACGGCGGCCGCGAACAGGCCCGCGGCCGCCATCCGGCGCAGGCCCTTGCGTACCCGGCGCGGACGGCCGCCCGGGCGGCTGCCAGGCGAAGGCAGGGAGGGGGTGGGAGCAGGCTTGTTCATGGTGTCGATGGTATCGGATGCGTCAAGGTCTCTGCGCGGCGCGGCGCGGCAGTGCTGGGCTGGGCTGGGCTTGGGCCGGGCTTGGGCCTCGCTGGCCGCCGGTGCGGGCTCATCCGCCGCCTGCGAGGCCGCTGCTACACTCGGCCGCTGCCATGGCCTCTGCTCCTCCGCCACCGGCCCTCCTTCAGGCCTTTGCCAGTCGCCGGGTCGGCGTGATGCTGCTGCTCGGCTTTGCCAGCGGGCTGCCGCTGGCGCTCTCGGCGGGCAGCCTGCAGGCCTGGCTCACGGTCTCGGGGGTGGACATCCGCACCATCGGTCTGTTCGCCCTGGCCGGCCTGCCTTACACCTTCAAGTTCATCTGGGCGCCGCTGCTCGACCGCTTCGAGCCGCCGCTGGCCGGCCGACGCCGGGGCTGGCTGGCGATCAGCCAGCTCGCGCTGGGCGCGGCCTGTCTGCTGATGGCCCAGCTCGATCCGGCTGCCGACATCGAGCTGATGGGTGTGACTGCGCTGGCCATCGCCTTCCTGTCGGCCTCGCAGGATGTGGTCTTCGACGCCTACCGCTCCGACCTGCTCGGCGAGCGCGAGCGCGGCGCGGGCGCGGCGGTGTCGGTGCTCGGCTATCGGCTGGCCATGCTCGTCTCGGGGGGGCTGGCCCTGATCCTTGCCGACCAGTGGCTGGGCTGGCCGGCCACCTACCGTCTGATGGGCGGGCTGATCGCGGCTTTCGCGCTGGTCTCGCTGTTTGCGCCGCCGGTGCCCTCGGCCGAGGGGCCGCGGGCACCGGCGCTGCGCGAACTGCTCGGGTTTGCCGCCATGCTGGCCGCCGGGCTGGCGGTCTGGTTCGGGCTGCGCGCGCTGCCCTGGGGCGCGCTGGAGGCCGACCGCTTCGGCCGCCTGCTGGTGCTGAGCGTCTCGCTGCTGGCTTCCTTCGCCGCCGCGATCCGGGTCGCCCGGCTGGCGGGCTTTGCCTCCTTCACCGAGCCCTGGGACCACTTCTTCAGCCGAGACCGGGCGATCGCGTTGCTGCTGCTCATCGTGCTCTACAAGCTCGGCGACGCCTTCGCCGGCAGCCTGTCCACCGCCTTCCTGATCCGTGGCGCGGGCTTCACCCAGACCGAGGTCGGCGCGGTCAACAAGGTCTTCGGCCTGATCGCCACGCTGCTCGGCGCACTGGCCGGCGGCGCATGGCTGGCCCGGGCCAGCCTGTACCGCGCCCTGATGGGTTTCGGGCTGCTGCAGGCGGTGTCGAACCTCGGCTACTGGGGGCTGGCGGTGCTGCCGCCGCACCCGGCGCTGATGGCCGTGGCGGTGGGCTTCGAGAACCTCTGCGGTGGCATGGGCACCGCCGCTTTCGTGGCCCTGCTCATGGCGCTCACCGACCGGCGCTTCTCGGCCGCCCAGTTCGCGCTGCTCTCGGCGCTGGCCGCGATCGGCCGCGTCTATGTGGGGCCCACCGCCGGGGTCATGGTCGAGGCCATCGGCTGGCCGGCCTTCTTCCTGTTTTCCACGGCTGCGGCGCTTCCCGGCCTGTTGCTGCTGGCGCTGCTAAAGCCCACAATCACCCGATTGCAGACGGAGAACCCGCCATGAACGACCTCACCCGGCTCAGCGCCCTTGCCCCCCAGACCGAAGCCGATCCGGCCATGTCGGCGTTCTGGATGCCCTTCACCGCCAACCGGCAGTTCAAGGCCCAGCCCCGGCTGCTCGCCCGCGCCGAGGGCATGCACTACTACACCCCTGAAGGCCGCGCCATTCTCGACGGCACCGCCGGCCTGTGGTGCGTGAACGCCGGCCACTGCCGCCAGCCGATCGTCGACGCCATCTCGCGCGCCGCTGCCTCGCTCGACTTCGCCCCGGCCTTCCAGATGGGCCACCCGGCGGCCTTCGAGCTCTCCAGCCGGCTGGTGGCGCTGGCCGGCAAGCCCTTCAGCCAGGTCTTCTACACCAACTCGGGTTCCGAGGCGGTCGACACCGCGCTCAAGATCGCGATCGGCTACCACCGGGTTCGCGGTGAAGGCCAGCGCACCCGCATCATCGGCCGCGAGCGCGGCTATCACGGCGTGGGCTTCGGCGGCATGTCGGTGGGCGGCATCGCCGGCAACCGCAAGGTGTTCTCCGGCGCGCTGCTGCCGGCGGTCGACCACCTGCCGCACACCCACAGCCTGGCGCACAACGCCTTCAGCCGCGGCCAGCCGCAGTGGGGCGCGCACCTTGCCGACGAGCTCGAGCGCATCCTTGCCCTGCACGACCCCTCCACCGTGGCCGCGGTCATCGTCGAGCCGGTGGCCGGCTCCACCGGGGTGCTGGTGCCGCCGGTGGGTTACCTGGAGCGGCTGCGCGAGATCACCGCCCGTCACGGCATCCTGCTGATCTTCGACGAGGTGATCACCGCCTTCGGCCGCATCGGCAAGCCCTTCGGCTTCCAGAAGCTCGGCGTGGTCCCCGATCTCTTCACCGTGGCCAAGGGCATCAACAGCGCCACCGTGCCCATGGGCGCGGTCTTCGCCCGCGAAGGCATCTACGACGCCTTCATGCAGGGCCCGGCCACCGCGATCGAGTTCTTCCACGGCTACACCTACTCGGCCCACCCGCTGGCCTGCGCCTCGGCCATGGCCGCGCTCGACATCTACCAGCAGGAAGGCCTGCTCGAGCGCGCCGACGAGCTCGCCGCGCACTGGGAGAACGCGCTGCATTCCCTGCGCGGCACCCGCCATGTCATCGACATCCGCAACATCGGCCTGATGGGCGCCGTCGAGCTCGAGCCGCGTGCCGGCGCGGCGGGCGCGCGCGCCTTCGAGGCCCATGTGAAGGCCTTCTTCGAGGAAGACCTGATGGTGCGATTCACCGGCGACATCATCGCGCTGTCGCCGCCGCTGATCGTTCAGAAGGATCAGATCGACCAGATGGTCGAGCGGCTCGGCCGGGTGCTGCGCGCGCTCGACTGACCCTCGCGGGCGGACGATCGCGCCACGCACCCCGCCGCCGGATGCCGTTCTCCGCCGGCAATCCCGGCGCGGGCGCGGCGTTCAGGGTGCCGACAGCACCCCGGCGGCGCGCAGGGCCGCCACTTCCTCAGGGCTGCGCCCGAGATCGCCGCCGACGATGGCCGGGCCGTGCTCGCCCAGGGTGGGCGCGGGCGTCACCGGCTGCGGCGGCAGGTCGCCGAAGCGCATCGGCGAGCCGGCCGCCAGATAGCGGCCGATGCCGGCCTGATCGATCTCCTGGAACAGCGGGTTGGCGGTGGAGCAGTTGGGGTCTTCGGCCAGCGCCTGACGGGGGCTGCGATACACCCCCCAGCAGACCCCGTTGGCATCGAAGAGCGGCCCGATCTCGGCCAGACTGCGGGCCCGCACACCCGGCTCGATCCAGGCCACCAGCTGCTCGCGGTGGCGAAAGCGGGCACCCTCGTCATTGAGGTCGACGCCGTTGGCCTTCTCCCAGGCGCTCACCGCCTCGGCGAAGCCCAGTGCCTTCTGCAGGCCGCGCCACTGCCGCACCGAGATTGCCATGATCATCACCCGGCGGTCGTCGCGGGTGCCGAAGTCATGGCCGAAGGTGCCGAAGATGTGATTGCCGTAGCCCTGCCGGTCTTCGCCGTTGACCTGCACCTCGGCGAGATAGCCCAGGCTGCCGATGGTGGCCAGGCCCATGTCCTGCAGCGCGATGCGCACATGGCTGCCGCGGCCGGTGTCGCGGCGCCGGCGCTCGGCGGCCAGCACCGCGATGGCCACATGCGAGCCGCACATCAGGTCCCAGGCCGGGGTGACATTGTTGACTGGCTGGGTGGGGCCGCCGTTGCCGGTGATGAAGGGGAAGCCCGCGCCGGCATTAACCGTGTAGTCGAGCGCGGTGCGGCCCTGCCAGTCGCCGGTGATCTGCACCACGATCAGGTCGGGGCGACGCGCTGCCAGCTTGTCGTAGGCCAGCCAGCCTTTCATGGGGAAGTTGGTGATCAGGATGCCGCCGCCCGGGGCGTCGTCGCAGATCAGGTCGGCCACCAGCGCCTGGCCGCGCTCGTCGCCGAGGTCCACGCACAGCGACTGCTTGGCCTTGTTCAGCCCGGCCCAGTAGAGGCTGCGGCCATTGGCGGCGACCGGCCAGCGACCGATGTCGGCATTGCCACCGACATCATCCACACGGATGACGCGCGCGCCGAGCTGGGCCAGCGTCATGCCGGCGAGGGGACCGGCCACGAAGGCGGCCATTTCCACGACCCGAAGGTCATTGAGCACCTGGAACACGGGATGGTCTCCTTCAGATCAGGCCGCGGGCGATGATGTGGGCCTGGATCTCGCCGGCCCCCTCGAAGATGTTCAGGATGCGGGCGTCGCACAGCAGCCGCGAGACCGGGTACTCGAGCGCGTAGCCGTTGCCGCCGTGCACCTGCAGCGCGTTGTCGGCGTTCGACCAGGCCACCCGCGCAGCCACCAGCTTGGCCATGCCGGCCTCGACATCGCAGCGCTTGCCGGTGTCCTTGCGGCGGGCCGCGAAGTAGGTGAGCTGGCGCGCGAGCATGGTTTCCACCGCCATCATCGCGAGCTTGTCGCGCACCCGCGGGAACTCGATGATCGGCCGGCCGAACTGGCGCCGCTCCTGGGCATAGGCCAGGGCGAGCTCGAGCGCGTTCTGACCCACGCCGATGGCCCGCGCCGCGGTCTGGATGCGGGCGCTCTCGAAGGTGGCCATCAGCTGGCGGAAGCCCTGGCCGGGCACCCCACCGAGCAGCGCCGAGGCCGGCACCGTGAAGCCGTCGAAAGCGAGCTCGTATTCCTTCATGCCGCGGTAGCCAAGCACCTGGATTTCGCTGCCGCGCATGCCCGGCGCCGGGAACGGGTTGCCGGGCTCGCCGCGCGGCTTGTCGGCCAGCAGCAGCGAGATGCCGCGCGCGCCGGGCACATCGGCCTCGGTGCGCACCAGCATGGTCATGAGGTCGCTGCGCGAGGCATGGGTGATCCAGGTCTTGGCGCCGGTGACCCGCCAGACCTCGCCGTCGCGCACCGCGCGGGTCTTGAGCGAGGCCAGGTCAGAGCCCGAGCCCGGCTCGGTGAAGACCGCGGTGGGCAGGATGCTGCCCTCGGCCAGGCCGCGCAGGTAGCGCTCCTGCTGCTGCGGCGTGCCGCCGGTGCTGATCAGCTCACCGGCGATCTCGGAGCGGGTGCCCAGCGACCCGGTGCCGATGTAGCCGCGCGAGAGCTCCTCGGAGACCACGGTCATGGCGAGCTTGCCCATGTCGCTGCCGCCCCACTGCTCGCCGATGGTGAGCCCGAAGATGCCGAGTTCGCCCATCTGGCGCACCACATCGTCGGGGATCAGGATGTCCTGGCGGTGCCAGTCGTTGGCGAAGGGGGCGATGCGCTCGTCGCTGAAGCGGCGCACCTGCTCCTGGAAGGCGCTGATCGCGTCGTTGTCGAGCAGGGGATCGGGCCAGCGGCCGGCCGCGGCCTGGGTGACCACCGACGCCCGGCGTGCCGGGGTGTTGCCGGTCTCGATGAGCCGGATGACATCGGGGTCGTCGAGCATGGCGAGCTGCGCGCCGCGCAGGCCGAAGTCCAGCGGGCGCAGGATCTCGCACTGGGACATCGGCAGGCCGCCGCGCAGCTGCTGCAGGTATTCGGCAAAGCCGATCGCGAGGTAGTCGGCGGCCAGCCCGCCGAGCGCGCCGCGCGCATGCAGGCGCGTGGCCCAGTCATGCAGCTGGGCGAGGGACTCGACATAGCTCGCCACCCAGGCATAGCCGTGCAGGGCGCGCTGCTCGGCCTCGGCGTCGTCGGCGCGGGCGGCGCCAGCCGCGACTGCGGCCCGGCAGGCGGCGAGCACGGCGTCGCGGTAGGCACGGGCCTGGCCGAGTGCGCGGGCGCTCAGCGCGAGGAGGTCGGCGGCGGAGGTTTCGGTGGGCGTGGGCGTGGCTTGCGCGGTGGCGGTCATGGCGGCTTCGATCGACGGACGGGAGAGCGCCTCTCCCCGGGCATGGCGCATTCTAGCGAGCGCGCCCGCCCCGACCGCTGTGGGCGGGCGCGCCGTGGTGCCGTTTGCCGCGCCGCTCAGAGTTTCTGGCGCTTGACCACCAGCCCCGACTTCTCGCGGTCCCAGGTGTCGGCGGTGATGCCCTCGCTGCGGATCAGGTGCTTCTGCACCTTCTGGGTGGGCGTCTTGGGCAGTTCGGGCATCAGGCGGACATAGCGCGGCACCATGAAATGCGGCATGCGCGGGATCAGGTACTCCACCAGGGCCCGCGGGTCGCAGCCGCCGGGCTGCGGCACCACCGCCACCATCACCTCGTCCTCGCCGTGTTCGCTCGGCACGGCCACCGCCGCCGCCTCCTGCACCTGCGGATGGCTGCTCACCTCGGCCTCCACCTCGAAGGACGAGATGTTCTCGCCGCGCCGGCGGATCGCGTCCTTCATGCGGTCGACGAAGAAGTAGTTGCCGGCCTCGTCCTGGCGGAAGGCGTCGCCGGTGTGGAACCAGCCGTTGCGCCACGCGCGCGCGGTGGCCTCGGGGTTGCCGTAGTAGCCGGAGTTCATCGCCCAGGGCGTGTCGGTGCGCACGATCAGCTCGCCCACCTCGCCGGTGGCAACCTCGCAGTCGTTGTCGTCGACGATGCGCACCTCCACGCCCGGCCGCGGCCCGCCGCAGCTCGCCTGCGGCCCCGGGTTCAGGCCCGACACCAGCGGGCAGGAGATCTCGGTCATGTTGAAGACGGTGTAGACCTCGCAGCCGAAGCGCGCCGAGAAGGCCGGCGCGTCTTCCAGCAAGGGCACCATGGTGGCCACCCGCAGGCCGTGCTGGCGGTCGCGCGGGTCGGGCGGGCGCTTGTTGAGCAGGGTGGCCATGCCCCCGAGCAGGATCACCGAGGTGGTGCCGGTCTCCTCGATGACATCCCAGAAGCGGTCGGTCTGGAAGGCGTCGACGATGGCGATGGAGGCGCCCAGCACCAGCATGGAGTAGACCGCCGCGGTGCCGCCGACATGGAACAGGGGCAGCAGCACCAGATGCCGGTCGGTCTCGATGTGGTAGTTCCAGGCGGCCACCGACTCGTACAGATGCAGGTACGAGGACATCACGCCCTTCGAGGGCCCGGTGGTGCCCGAGGTGTAGATGATGCACTGGGTGTCCCAGGGCATGATCTCGCGGGCCGGCGGCTGCGGCTCGCCGCTGGCCGGCGAGAGCATGGCCGAGGCGTGCCGGGTGAGGCCCGGCACCGCGGGTGCATCGGCCTCGCCGCCGAGCACCACCAGGTCGGTGAGCTTCGAGCGGTCGATGTCCACCAGCCGGTCGATCAGCCCGCCGTGGGCGACGATAAGGCGCGCGCCCGAGAGCCGGATGGCATGGGCGAGGATGCTGCCGCGGTAGGCGAGGTTGATCGGCACATAGACCGCACCCAGGTAGTTGATGCCGAACCACACCCGCAGCGCATCGGGCCCGTTGGGCAGCCACACATGGACATTCTCGCCCTGCTGCACGCCCAGCGCCTGCAGCCCCGCGGCGGTGCGCCGGACGATGTCGAGGGTCTGGGCGAAGGTCCATTCGCTGCCGTCGGCGAAACGCACGAAGACCGTGTCGGGCCGGGTCGCGGCGTGCCGCTCCAGCAGGGGACGGAGCACGCATTGTTCGGGGGCGGGCACACGCGGGTCGTGCCAGGTCTTGGGCATGAGACGGTCTCCGGGGATGGCGGGCGACCCGCGGCGGACGCCGGCGCGGCCAGCGGGTCGAGGGTCGAGGGTCGAGGGTCGAGGGTCGAGGGTCGAGGGTCGCGCCGATCATGTCGGATTCCGTGACGGCCTCGCGCGGGTGGCGACAGGGAATGGAACACTCGCGGCCATGACCCCGTCGGCGAACACGAGACAGCCATGATCGACAAGACCCTGGTCAGCGCCGCGCAGGCCCTGGCCGATGTGCCCGATGGCGCCACGGTGCTGGTCGGCGGCTTCGGCGGCGCGGGCATGCCCGATGTGCTGATCGAGGCGCTGATCGCGCAGGGCGCGCGCGAGCTCACCCTGGTGAGCAACAACGCCGGCAGCGGCGAGACCGGTCTGGCGGCGCTGCTCAAGGCGGGCCGGGTGCGCAAGATCATCTGCTCGTTTCCGCGCCAGGCCGATTCGCACCACTTCGACCGGCTCTACCGAAGCGGCCAGCTCGAGCTCGAGCTCGTGCCTCAGGGCAATCTCGCCGAGCGCATCCGCGCCGCGGGCGCCGGCATCGCCGGCTTCTACACGCCCACCGGCTACGGCACCGAACTGGCCCGCGGCAAGGAGACCCGGCGCATCGACGGCCGCGACTGCGTGCTCGAGATGCCGCTGCACGCCGACTTCGCGCTCATCAAGGCGCTGCGCGGCGACCGCTGGGGCAACCTGGTGTACCGCAAGGCCGCCCGCAACTTCGGCCCGGTGATGGCGATGGCCGCGCGCTGCACCGTGGCGCAGGTGGACGAGCTGGTGCCGCTGGGCGCACTCGACCCCGAGCACGTCGTCACCCCGGGCATCTTCGTGCATCGCGTGGTGGCGGTGGGCGACACCACGGCGCGCCCCGCGCCAAGCGCATCCTGAAGGGAGCCTGACCATGCAGCGTCTGAGCCGCGACCAGATGGCCGCCCGCGTGGCCCGCGACATCCCCGAGGGCGCGTATGTGAACCTCGGCATCGGCATGCCCACGCTCGTGGCCAACCACCTGCCCGCCGAGCGCGAGATCTTCCTGCACAGCGAGAACGGCATCCTGGGCATGGGCCCGGCGCCGGCCAGGGGTCAGGAGGACTGGGACCTGGTCAATGCCGGGAAGCAGCCGGTCACGCTGCTCACCGGCGGCGCGTTCTTCCACCATGCCGATTCGTTCGCGATGATGCGCGGCGGCCATCTCGACATCTGCGTGCTCGGTGCCTTCCAGGTGTCGGCCGGCGGCGATCTCGCCAACTGGCACACCGGCGAACCCGACGCGATACCGGCGGTGGGCGGCGCGATGGATCTCGCCATCGGCGCGCGCCGCACCTTCGTGATGATGGAGCATGTGACCAAGCGCGGAGAGCACCGCATCGTGCCGAGCTGCACCTATCCGCTCACCGGCATCGGCTGCGTGGCCCGCATCTACACCGATCTCGCGGTGGTCGATGTCACGCCGCAGGGCCTGGTGGCGCTGGAGTGGGTCGAGGGCCTGTCCTTCGAGGCGCTGCAGTCGCTCACCGGTGCGCCGCTGCGGCGGGCCTGAGCGGCCGGTGCCGGCCGCATCCGCGCCTGTCCATCTCCCACCCCTGGAGCCGACCATGGACTTCTCGACCCTGCTGGACCGATTCACCACCGCCGTGGCGGCCCGCGACTGCGAGGGCTTTGCCGCGCTGTTCACCCCCGAGGGCTGCTACGACGATGGCTTCTTCGGCGCCCACCGCGGACGCGCCGACATCGCCGCGATGCTCGAGCGCTTCCATGTCGGTGGCGAGGACTTCTTCTGGGAGTTTCTCGAGCCGCTCCAGGCTGGCGATCTTGCCTACGCCCGCTACCGCTTCAGCTACCGCTCGCGCGAGCCCGAGAGCGCCGGCCAGCTGATCATGTTCGACGGCATCGCGCGCTTCCGGCTGCGCGACGGGCTGATCCATGACTACACCGAGCTCTTCGATCGCGGTGTGGCCTTCGTGCAGCTCGGCTATGCCACGCCGCGGGTGCGCAAGCTGATCGACCGCTATGCCGCGGCGCTGCGCGATGGTCCGGCCTGCGCGGCGCACATGGCCGCCCGGCAGGCGCGCGCCAAGACCTCTTGAAAGCGCCGCGGGCCGTGCCCATCTCCCGGGTACCCACCCAACACCCGAGGAGATCCGACATGACCCGACTGTCCGTCTACGACCCGTTCGCCGAAGTCTTCCCCGAGCTCTTCCGCGGCATCCTCGCGCCGCAGCGCGCCGCCGGCGCGCCGGTGCTCGAGATCCGCGTCGATGTGCGCGAGACCGCCGCCGACTACACCGTGAGCGCCGAGATGCCGGGCGTCACCCGCGAAGACATCCAGGTGCAGATCGACGGCAACCGCGTGTCGATCGCCGCCGAGGCCCGGCGCGAGGCCGTCACCCGCGAAGGCGAGCGGCTGCTGCGCAGTGAGCGCAGCTACGGGCCGATGGCGCGCAGCTTCTCGCTGGCGAGCGAAGTGGACGACGCCGCCGCCAGTGCGCGCTACGAGAACGGCGTGCTCACCCTGGTGCTGCCCAAGAAGGTCGCCACCGGCGCGCGCAAGCTGACCATCAACTGAACCCCCGCACGCGGCTCAGGCGGCCGCGGGCACCTCGTAGCCCGCCTCGCGGATCGCCTGACTCACCCGGGCGGGGTCGGCACGGGTCTCGATCTCGACCCGGCCCTCGGCGAGCGTCACGCTCACCCGGGCGGTCGGGTCGAGCTCATGGATGGCCGCGGTCACCGCCTTCACGCAGTGCCCGCACGACATGCCCTTCACCTGCATGCTGATCATCGACCGCTCCTTGGATGGGGATGCGGCCATGATAACGACCCGACCCGTCGGCCGGCATTGACATCCCGCATTGGCCGCGCGCGTGCGCTGGCGCTATGGTGCGAGCATGACCGAAGCCCTTGCCGAGACGCCTCCTCCGATCGCCACGCCTGCCAGCGCGCCGGTCATGCAGGCGCTCTCCCTCGACATCACCGGCATGACCTGCGCGGCCTGCTCCGGCCGCATCGAGCGGGCGCTGGCCCGGGTGCCGGGCGTGAGCGATGCCAGCGTGAATCTCGCCACCGAGGTCGCGAAAGTGCGTTTCGAGGGCGACGGCCCTGGCCTCGATGTGCTCCTGGCTGCGGTCGACAAGGCCGGTTACCAGGCCGCGCCGCACCGGCCGCGCGCCGAGCTGCAGGCCGGGCAGCAGGCCGCCGACCGACGCGCCGCCTGGCAGGTGCTGGCCGCCGCGCTGCTCTCGGCGCCGCTGGTGCTGCCGATGCTGCTCGCGCCCCTGGGCATCCACGCGATGCTGCCGGGCTGGTGGCAGTTCGCGCTGGCCACGCCGGTGCAGTTCGTGCTCGGCGCGCGCTTCTATGTCGCGGGCTGGCGTGCGGCGCTGGCCGGCGAGGGCAACATGGACCTGCTGGTGGCGATCGGCACCAGCGCGGCCTGGGGCCTGTCGGTGCAGCAGCTGCTGGCGCATGGCGATGGCCACGGCACGCACCTCTATTTCGAGGGCGCGGCGGTGGTGATCACGCTGGTGATGTTCGGCAAGTGGCTGGAGGCGCGGGCGCGTCGCCGCACCACCGATGCGATCTCCGCGCTGCAGTCGCTGCGTCCCGATCAGGCGCTGCTGCGCCGCGACGGCCAGACGGTGAGCGTGCCGCTGGACGCGGTCTTCGTCGGCGACGAGCTGGTGGTGCGGCCCGGCGAGCGCATTCCGCTGGACGGCACCATTCTCGAGGGCGAAACCCGGGTCGATGAATCGCTGATCACCGGCGAGAGCCGGCTGCGCGAGCGCGCGCCCGGCGATGCGGTGGTGGGCGGGGCGATCAATGGCGAGGCGCTGATCGTGGTGCGGGTGAGCGCGGTCGGTGCCGAGACGGTGCTGGCGCGGATCATCCGCCTGGTGGAGGACGCGCAGTCTCGCAAGGCGCCGATCCAGCGGCTGGTCGACCGGGTCAGCCGGGTCTTCGTGCCGGCGGTGCTGGTGGTGGCCGCCCTCACCCTGCTGGGCTGGGGCCTGGGCACCGGCGAGTGGTCGCGGGCCGTGCTCAATGCGGTGGCGGTGCTGGTGATCGCCTGCCCCTGTGCCCTGGGCCTGGCCACGCCCACCGCGATCATGGCCGGCACCGGCGTGGCGGCCCGGCACGGCATCCTGATCAGCGATGTGCAGGCGCTCGAGACCGCGCATGCGGTCACGCTGGTGGCCTTCGACAAGACCGGCACCCTCACCGAGGGCCGGCCCAGCCTGCGCGCCTGCGAGCCCGCGCCGGGCATCGACAGCCGTCACCTGCTCGCCCTCGCCGCGCGGGTGCAGGCGGGCAGCGAGCATCCGCTGGCGCGCGCGGTCACGCAGGCCGCCGCGGCGGTCGGCCTTGCCGTCGCGCCGGCTGCGGCCGGCGTGCGCGCGCTGGCCGGCCGCGGCGCGTGCGGCGAGGTCGATGGCCAGCGGGTGTGGATCGGCAGTGCGCGCCTGTTCACCGAAGCCGGCGTGGCCGATGCCGGCCTGCAGGCGGCCGCCCAGGTGCATGCCGCGGCCGGCGCGACCGTCTCGCTGGTGGGCATCAGCCCGCCCACGGCCGACGCGCCCGTGCAGCTGGTCGGCCTGCTCGCCTTCGGCGACGCCATCCGCCCGGGATCGGCCCGCGCGATCGCGCGGCTGCGCGCCCTGGGCATCCGCACCGCCATGCTGAGCGGCGACAACCGTGGCGCGGCCGAGGCGGTGGCTGCGCAGCTCGGGGTCGACGAGGTACGCGCCGAGCTGCTGCCCGAGCAGAAGTCGGCGGTGATCGCCGGCTGGCGGGCCGAGGGCCGGGTGGTGGCGATGGTGGGTGATGGCGTGAACGACGCGCCGGCGCTGGCCGCCGCCGACATCGGGCTGGCCATGGCCAGCGGCACCGATGTGGCCATGCACACCGCCGGCATCACGCTGATGCGCGGCGAGCCGGGTCTGGTCGCCGATGCGATCGCGATCTCGCGCCGCACCTGGACCAAGATCCGCCAGAACCTCTTCTGGGCCTTCGTCTACAACCTGATCGGCCTGCCGCTGGCGGCCATGGGCCACCTTGACCCGGTGATCGCCGGCGGCGCGATGGCGCTCTCGAGCGTGAGCGTGGTGGGCAATGCCCTGTTGCTGCGGCGCTGGCGTCCCCTCGCCTAGAGCGGCTGCCCGCCGAGGCGTTCGATCAGGGCCACCAGCGCCGCCCGGTTGAGCTGCGCCTTCACGCCGATGCACACCAGCCGGCCGGCGGGCGCGGCCGCCGGATCGGCGAGGGCGGCAGGGCTGGCGGGGTCGGTGGCGGTGACGGCATCGCCAGGGTCCGCCGCGGGCGCGGGCGACACGCTCACCGAGCCGCCGGCGAGCTCCACCGCCCACGGGCGATCGCCAGGGCCTTGCACGATGCCCTTGGCGCGCTCCAGCCCCAGACCGGGATCGGCGAGGGCATGGGCCAGGTCGGCCAGGTCGACCGGGCCGTCGAAGTGCGCCGACAAGCTGTCGAAGGCGAGGCGGGCATCGCCCGCGGGCCGCGCGCCGGGCCGCCGGGGCCGGCCGCGGATCGGCGCGGGCCGGCGCGCGGCCGTCGGCTCGGCATGCGGGTGTGCCGCGCCCACCGGCAGCGGCGCCTCGCGCGCCAATGCCAGCGGCACGCCGGGCGCGATGCCGGTCAGCCAGGCGCGCACCGCGGCCTCGCGTTCGCGATCGACCAGATCCTCGCGCGTGAGCAGCAGCCGGTCGGCCCGCGCGATCTGCCGCAGCACGGTGTCGCCCACATAGGTGTCGGCCGCGCGTTCGCGCACGGTGTTCAGATCGGCGAGCACGATCACCTCGCCCACCGCAAAGCCGCGGGCCAGGCGTGCGGTGGCGGCCACCGTGCCGGGCAGAGCCACGCCGCTGGTCTCGAGCAGCACCGCGTCGGGCCGCGGCTGGCGGTCATGGAGCCGGCCGAGCGCCGCCACCAGATCGCTGCCGAAGCTGCAGCACACGCAACCGCCGGCCAGCTCGATGACATCGTCGCGCCGGGTGACGATCAGGTCGGCATCGATGCCCACCTCGCCGAAGTCGTTGACCAGCACCGCGATCCGCAGCCCACGGGCGCGGGCCTCGTGCAGCCAGCGGTTGACCAGCGTGGTCTTGCCCGCGCCAAGGTAGCCGCCGATCACCACCAGCGGCAGGGTGTCGTTCTCGCTCATGCCCGCGCCGCCTCGAACACCCGGCCTGCCTGCACCGTGCCCCACACCGCCACCTCGCGGATCGCGGCGGGATCGACCGCGAGCGGATCGTCGTGCAGCACCGCGAAGTCGGCGCGCTTGCCGGTCTCGATCGAGCCGACCTCGCCGTCGAGGTGCAGGGTGTGGGCCGGGCCCAGGGTGACCGCGTGCAGGGCCTGCGCGGGGCTGATCCGCTCGTGGCTGCCCTGCACCCGCCCCGAACCGGTCAGCCGGTTGACCGCGCACCAGGCGGTGAACAGCGGGCTCATCGGCGTGACCGGCGCGTCGGAGTGGATGGCCATGGGCAGGCCGATCTCGAGCGCGCTGCGGCAGGCATTCATGCGCTCGGCGCGCTCGGGCCCCACCGTGGTGGCGTAATGCTCGTCACCCCAGTAGTAGTGGTGATTGGCGAACAGGTTCACCGCCATGCCCAGGGTCTTCATGCGCCGCATCTGCGCCTGGCTGGCGAGCTGGCAGTGCTGCAGGGTGAAGCGGTGGTCGGGGCTGGGGTGGCGGGCAAGCGCACGGGTGAGGGTCTCGATGGCGAGCTCGGTGGCCTCGTCGCCGTTGGTGTGGGTGTGGATCTGCACCCCCTGCGCGAGCGCCAGCTCGTAGGCCTGGGCGAGCTGTTCGGGCGCGATGTACCACAGGCCGTTGGGCGCGCCGTTGTGATAGCCCGGGGGGCGCAGCCGGGCCGAGAAGCCCTGGATGCTGCCATCGGCCACCACCTTCACCCGGCCCAGCCGCAGCCGGTCGGTGCTCTCGGCGCGCAGCGCCGCCGCGCGGGCGATGGTGGCTGAGGGCGGCTGGTCCATCAGGCGCAGCAGCGGCACCAGGCGCACCGGGAAGTCGCTCTCGGCCGTGACCCGCTGCAGCATCTCCAGCGCGCCATCGGGCAGCGGACTGGCCAGGTCGGTGGCGGTGGTGACGCCCTGGCGCACGCACAGCCGCGCGAAGCGGCGCACCGCATCCTCGTCGCCGGCCAGGGCGGCGCGGTCAAGGCCCACGCGATCGGCGACCGCGCCCATCGCCTCGGGGCCCTTCATCTCGCCGGTGGGCAGGCCATCCGTGCCCAGCGGCACGCCGGGATGATCGATGCCGGGCCGCAGCCAGCCGGCGGCCTGCAGGGCGGCGCTGTTGACATTGAGGATGTGCAGGCTGGCATGGGCCACGCCGATCGGCCGGGTGCGGCTGACCTGATCGAGGTCGGCGCGGCTGCAGCGCTGGTTGCCGAAGTAGATCGGGTCGAGGCCCCAGCCGACCAGCGGCGTGTCGGGATGCGGCAGGGCGCGCTGCGCCTCGCGCAGCCGTTCGATCACCGCGGCGATGGAGCGCGCGCCCGGCCAGGTGCGGCCGTCGGGGTCGGTGCGGTCGTGCCAGCCGACATAGACATGGCGCCAGAGCGCGCCTTCCATGAGGTGGGTGTGGCCCTCGACGAAGCCGGGCACCAGCACCTTGTCGGCGAAGCGTTCGTCGAGCGTGGCGGGGCCCCAGCCGGCGAGTTCGGCCGGGGTGCCCGCGCCCAGCACGATGCCCTCGCGCACCGCCACATGGGTGGCCTGTGGACGGGCCGGGTTGAGGGTGTGGATGAGGCGGGCTCGAAACAGGGTGATGGTCATCGGGCGAGTGTAATCGCCCCGGGCGTGGGATCATGGCAGCCTGATGCGGCGCTGGAACAGGCCGGCCCGATGGAACGCGTGATCCGATCATGACCGCAGGCGTCGATGTTCTGGTGGTGGGGGGTGGCAATGCCGCGCTGTGCGCCGCGATCACGGCCCGGGAGGCCGGCGCCAGCGTGCTGCTGCTCGAGTCGGCGCCGCGCGAGTGGCGCGGCGGCAATTCCATGCACACCCGCAACCTGCGCTGCATGCACGAGGCCCCGCAGGATGTGCTCACCGAGGCCTACCCCGAGGAGGAGTACTGGCAGGACCTGCTCAAGGTCACCGGCGGGCTCACCAACGAGCCGATGGCCCGCATCGCCATCCGCGATTCCTCGCGCTGCCGCGACTGGATGCGCCGCCACGGCGTGCGCTTCCAGGAGTCGCTCTCGGGCACGCTGCATCTGAGCCGCACCAATGCGTTCTTCCTCGGCGGGGGCAAGGCGCTGGTCAATGCCTACTACCGCAGCGCGCAGGCGCTCGGCGTGCAGGTGCGCTACCAGGCTGGCGTCAGCGGCCTGCGTCTGCGCAACGGGGTCTTCGAGGCCGCGCTGTGCCAGGGCGAGCCGATCACCGCGCGCACCTGCGTGATCGCCAGCGGCGGCTTCGAGTCCAACCTCGACTGGTTGCGCGAGGCCTGGGGGCCGCCGGCCGACAACTTTCTCATCCGCGGCACGCGCTACAACATGGGCGTGGTGCTGCGCGCGCTGCTCGATGCCGGCGCCGACCGCATCGGCGACCCCACGCAGTGCCATGCCGTGGCCATCGATGCGCGCGCCCCGAAGTTCGACGGCGGCATCTGCACGCGGGTCGACTGTGTGTCGCTCGGGGTGGTGGTCAATCGCGACGGCGAGCGCTTCTATGACGAGGGCGAGGACTTCTGGCCCAAGCGCTATGCCATCTGGGGTCGGCTGGTGGCGCAGCAGCCCGACCAGATCGCCTACTCGATCATCGACGCCAAGGCCGCCGGCCGCTTCATGCCGCCGGTGTTCCCCGGCGAGCGCGCCGACACGCTCGAGGCGCTGGCCGATCAGCTCGGCCTGCCGCGCGAGCGGGTGCTGGCCACCGTCGAGGCCTTCAACCGGGCCTGCCGCCCCGGGACATTCGATCACGCGGTGCTCGATGACTGCCGCACCGAGGGCCTCGCGCCGGCCAAGACCCACTGGGCGCTGCCGATCGACACCCCGCCGTTCTCGGGTTACGCGCTGCGCCCGGGCATCACCTTCACCTACCTGGGCGTGAAGGTCGATGCCACGGCGCGCGTCAGCTTCGACGGGCAGACCAGCCCCAACCTGTTTGCCGCCGGCGAGATCATGGCCGGCAATGTGCTCGGCAAGGGCTACCTCGCCGGCATCGGGATGACCATCGGCACGGCCTTCGGCCGCATCGCCGGCGCGGAGGCCGCTCGTGCAGCGCTTGCTTGAGACCATCGAACTCACCCGCGCCGAGACCGAGGTCGGACGGGTGCTGCAGATCTGCAATGCCTGCCGCTACTGCGAGGGCTTCTGCGCGGTCTTCCCCGCCATGACCCGTCGCATCGCCTTCGAGCGCGGCGACATCCACTTCCTCGCCAACCTCTGTCACCAGTGCGGCGCCTGCCTGCATGCCTGCCAGTACGCGCCCCCGCATGAGTTCGCGGTCAATGTGCCGCAGGCCATGGCCGCGGCCCGCCTCGAGACGTACCAGCGCTACGCCTGGCCGGCGCCGCTGGGCGCGCTGTACCGGCGCAGCGGCCTGACGCTGTCGCTGGCGCTCGCGCTGGCCTTCTCGCTGATCCTGCTGATGGCGCTGCAGGGCGGCCAGGGGCTGTGGCGCCCGCCCAATGGCGGCAACTTCTACGCGGTGTTCAGCCACGGCACGCTGGTCAGCCTGTTCGGCGCGGTGTCGGCGTGGGCGGTGCTCGCGCTCACGCTGGGCATCGTCCGGTTCTGGCGCGAGGGCTGGCGCGAGATCTCGGCGGGTTCGCCGCGGCCCGAGCCCGGAAAGCCCGGCCCGGGTCTGGCGCCGGTCGGCGAGGCCGCGGTCCAGGCCCTGAGCCTGCGCTTTCTCGACGGCGGCCATGGCGAGGGCTGCCATGATGCCGACGATCGCCCCACCCACTGGCGCCGGCGGTGGCATCACCTGACCTTCTGGGGCTTCATGCTGTGCTTTGCCGCCACCTCGGTGGCCACGGTCATGCACTACGGGCTCGGCCAGCCGGCGCCCTATCCGGTGACCAGCCTGCCGGTGCTGCTCGGCATTGCCGGGGGCATCGGCCTGGTGGTGGGGCCGCTCGGGCTGGCCTGGGTGGCGCGCCGCACCGACCCCCGGCAGTCCGATCCGCGGCAGCGCGCGCTCGACCGCGGCTTTCTCGCCCTGCTGTTCCTCACCTCGGTGACCGGCCTCGCCCTGCTCGGCTTTCGCGACACCTCGGCCATGACCCTGCTGCTGGTGGCGCACCTCGGCGTGGTGCTGGCGCTGTTCGCCACGCTGCCTTACGGCAAGTTCGCCCACGCGCCCTTCCGGGTGGCGGCGCTGCTGCGTCACGCGCTGGAGCGTCGGCTGCCCGACCGGCTGCGGCTGGCCGGCGATTGAACGGCCAGGGCCATGCTGCGACAGCTCTTCCAGTTCGACCAGAGCCATCTGCACGCCTTCGAGCGCGAGATCGCCGCTCGCAGCAACCGGCTGGGCGCGGCCTATGCCTCGCTCGCGAGTCTCGCCTACGCGGTGGTGTACTGGCTGATCGGCCCGCCCGAGTTCGTGCCGGTGAATGTCGTCGGCGGCTTGCTGCTGGCGGCGATCGCGCTGCGGCCGCCGGCCAATCCCGGGCTCGGCATCTTCCTGGTGGTGAACCTCGCCCTGGTGGTGCTCGCCTACCAGATGGTGCTGATCGGCGGTCTCATGCACGCCGCGGTCGCGTGGCTGGTGGTGCCCTCGGTGACGGTGCTGATGATCGGCATGCGGGCGCTGGGCATCTACCTGGCGCTGATCAACATCGCCCTGGTCCTGCTGGTGGTGATCGGCAAGCACCTCGGCTGGATCGAGCCGCGGGTGTCGCTGGTGCACGGCGAACTGCAGCTCGCCATCTCGCTGATCGCGGCGCAGGGCCTGGTGCTGCTCATCGGCCTGCTGATCCTGCGCGCCCGTGATCTGCTGATCGTCGAGATCGGCGAGCGCACCCGTCAGCTCGCCGAAGCGCTCGAGCATGCCCGCGCTGCCCGCGCCGAGGCCGAGGCTGCGCGCAACGAGACCATCGCCGCCAGCCGCGCCAAGGAGGAGTTCTTCGCCAACCTCACCCATGAGATCCGCACGCCGCTGGCCGGGGTGGTCGGCGCGGTCTCGCTGCTGCGGCCGGGCGAGCTGCCCGAGAGTCAGCGCCGGCTGGTCGATGGCATCACCTCCAGCGCGGCCGAGCTCGCCGAGGTGGTCGATGCCATGCTCGATCACGCCAAGCTGAGCGCCGGCCGCTTCAGCACCGATCTCGCGCCGCTGCGCCTGGCCGAGCTGCTCGAGTCGCTGTCCTCGCTGATGGCCGACCGTGCCCAGCGCCGCGGCCTGCACCTGTCGCTCGAGATCGAACCCGGGACGCCCGAGCGGCTGGTGGTCGACCGGATGTGGCTGCGCCGCATCCTGGTGAATCTGCTCGCCAATGCCATCAAGTTCACCGGGTCTGGCTCGGTCTTGCTGCGGCTGCGCCTGGGCCGGCCCGACGAGCCGGCGCTGCCGGGCAGCGCCATGGCCCTGGTCGCCGAAGTGACCGACACCGGCATCGGCATTCCCGCCGACAAGCTCGAGGCGGTCTTCCAGCCCTTCGTGCAGGCCGACGCATCGATCACCCGGCGCTTCGGCGGCACCGGCCTGGGGCTGGCCATCTCGCGCCGGCTGGCCGAACTCATGGGCGGCACGCTGGGCGCCACCAGTGTCGAGGGCCGGGGCTCGCGCTTCGTGCTGCGGCTGCCGGTGGCCCTGCCTGGCGAGGCCGCTGGCGAGCATCCGACCCCGGCCGTGACCGTGACGCAGCGGGCGGACGGGCCCGCCGCCGCAGCGGGCGCCACCCGGCCCGTGCAGCGTGTCCTGCTGGTTGAAGACAATCCCGTCAACCGCATGGTCGCCGGCGAGATGCTGTCCATGCTTGGCTGCGCGCTCGTCCTGGCCGAGAACGGGCGCGAGGCGCTGGCCCTGCTTGCGCAGGCTCCGGTCGATCTCATCCTCATGGACCTGCAGATGCCGGTCATGGACGGCATCAGCGCCACCCGCGCCCTGCGGGCGCGCGAAGTCGCGCAAGGCCTGCCCCGCACCCGGGTGATCGCGCTCAGCGGCAACTCCGCGGCCGATTATGGCGATGCCTGCACCGAGGCCGGCATGGACGGCTTCCTGGTCAAGCCGGTGTCGCTCGAGTCCCTGCAGTCGGTGCTGCGCCCTCCGCCGGCATCCGACATCGGCTCGTAGCATGGCGTGGTCAGGCTGGCGGGCTGCCGGCTTTCGCTCACCACCCATGTCCGTCCGACGCTTCGCCTTCGCCTTGTCCGTCGCGCTGCCCGCGTGGTGCGCCACTGGCGCGCGCGCCGAGACCGCGCCCGAGGATCGCGGCCTGTGGGTGCAGTCCACCTATGTGCGGCAGTTCAAGGATGGTTTTTCCGCGCCCTACACCGGCCCGCGCAGCCTGCAGCCGCAGGCCGAGGCGAGCTACTCCTTCACCACCACCGTAGCCCTCGGCTGGCGGCCGGCGCCGGGCCTCGAGCTCTACCTCAATCCCGAGTTCAGCCAGGGCGTGCCGCTGTCGGGGCTCTCGGGTCTGGGCGGCTTCACCAACGCCGAACTCACCCGCGCCGGCAGTCCGCACCTGGCGAGCTATGTGGCGCGCGCCTTCCTGCGCCGCACCTGGGGCCTGGGGGGTGGCGCCGAAACCGTGGAGGCCGAACTCAACCAGTTGCCGGGCAGTGCCGATCGCCGACGGGTGGTGCTCACCCTGGGCAAGCTGCCGGTGATGGACCTGTTCGACGACAACACCTACGCGCACGATGCCCGCACCCAGTTCCTGAACCTGGCCTTCACCACCCACGGCGCCTTCGATTTCGCCGCCGATGTGCGCGGCTACTCCTGGGGCGGGGCGGTGGAATACTTCGACGGTGACTGGGCCATCCGCGCCGGCCG
>NZ_CEXFHW010000002.1:0-59925 GCF_982640115.1 Quisquiliibacterium sp.
TCACCTTAGGCTGTAAGGACGGTTTGGCGGACGGGCACGGCGGCTGTCGCGTATCGTGGTTGCTGCCGATTCGTTGTTCAGCCTACACCACGCGGGTGGACGCGGCCGTCTTCGCAGGGGCTGAGCGCGCCTCGACTGATGCGCACGACACGGTGGGATCTTTCCGTGTACACGCGCATGTACACATCAGCCCCCACCCGCCAAACCCCAGCAACCACGCGCTTTCCAGCCCATGATGCGGTTCTGCATCGAATAGGCCGCGGCGGCCAAAGTCCGCGATGCCCTGCCCTTGAGCGACGACGAGGTCGAGGAGGTTGTGGCGACTTCGACGCATCGCGGCGAGGCGTGCCAACGCCGAGTCCAGACCGCAGGTGAGGCGCTCGCGGCGGCTGTCGCAACCGGAGGCGCCGGCAGATGTGTGGTTCAGGCGGCATAAAGCGAGTGGACGCAGCCGATGTGGGCTACATCCAACGCAAGCCTCTGTTCAGTCTATAATTTCGCATTTCGCGAAACACGAAAGACGCCATGCCTCGAGCCGCCAACCGGCAGCCCGCACTCAAGCCCCAGGATTTCTACCTCCTGCTGGCCTTGGCCGCCTTGGGCGACCGGGTGATGACCTATCCGGAGCTTGCGGCCTTCAGCGGGTTGTCCATGTCCGAGGTGCATGCCGCTCTGAAACGCGCCGCCGCGTCGCGTCTCCTGTTCTTCGACGGCAAGCGGCCCCGCTTGCTGCTTCCGGCGTTCAGGGAGTTCCTGCTACATGGGGCGCGCTATGCCTTTCCGGCGGTACGCGGCAGCATGGTCGTGGGCATTCCAACGGCACACGCGGCGGCGCCGTTGAATGCGCGTATCGCGCCATCAGCCGACCCGCCGCCAGTGTGGCCTGCGCTTGAAGGCTCGGTGCGGGGCGCGGCGCTCTTGCCGCTCTACCCGTCCGCTCCCGCCGCCGCACAGCGAAGCCCTGCCCTTCACGAAAATCTCGCGCTGTTCGATGCACTGCGCGTGGGCAACGCGCGCGAGCGCAAGCTGGCGACCGACGCGTTCGAGGCTCGGCTGTGATTACGGGCGACCCGAATGTCGCAAGCGTTGAGCTGGTCGCTGCTGCCCTCGGCGAGCTGTGCGAGGAGGTCGTGTTGGTGGGGGGCTGCGCCGCCAGCCTGCTGATCGACGCGCCTTCGGCGCCGCCGCCTCGGGTAACGACCGATGTCGATCTGATCGCGGGGGTGACCGCGCTGCGCGACTACCACGCGCTCGAACGGCGCTTCACGCAGCGAGGGCTTACCCGCGATCTGACCCCCGATGCTCCGATCTGCCGGTGGCGGGCGGGTGCGGTGGCTGTCGATCTGATGCCCACCGATGAGTCCGTGCTCGGATTCTCGAACCGCTGGTACGCCGAGGCGGCCAGTTCGGCGACGCGAGTGCTGCTGCCCAGCGGCAGGCCTGTCAATCTCATCTCGGCCCCCGCCTTTCTGGGGACCAAGTTCGAGGCGTTCCGCGCGCGCGGCCACGCGGACATGCTGATGAGTCATGACTTCGAGGACATCATCAATGTTCTCGAAGGGCGAAGTCTTGTCGTGGAGGAGATCCGTCGCGCATCGCCGCCGTTGAAGCACTACCTGTCGGTGGCATTCGGGCAGGTCATGGCGACGCCCTCTTTCCACGACATGCTGCCCGGGCTGGTTGCCTACGATGAGCTGCACGAGCAGCGCGTGTCGGCGGTCCTGCTGCGCATCCGGGCGGTTGCCGCCATGTAGTCGCCAAGCCCGGCGTGACCCGTGAGGCCTTCGTCAAGGGATTCTCAGGTGATGCATGCCCAGTGCCCCGAACAGAGAGGCCTGCCGCCGCAGCAAGCCCCCGCTTGCGTGATACGCCGCGCCACAGGCAATCTCGGGATGCCTGTCGTCCGGTGGCCAGGCCGCCTTGCCCCGGTCAGCCCATGCCCCTCTTCTTCCCCGAACCTGTCATGCCCTCCATCCTGCGACTTCCCCAGCGCGGCCAGGCCGGCACCCGCACCCGCACGGCCCTGATTTCCATGGCGCTTGCCGCCACCGCGCCGGTGGCCCTCGCCCAGCCCACCCCGGCCGGCCTGTGGAAGACCATCGATGACGAGACTCGGCAGGAGAAGTCTCATGTGCGCATCCTGGATGCAGGGGGCACGCTGATCGGGCGCATCGAGCGCATCACCGACCCGGCCCACCACGACGCGAAGTGCGAGAAGTGCGAAGGCGCGCGCAAGGACCAGAAGGTACTCGGCATGACCATCATCGAGGGCGTGAAGCGCGACGGCACTCACTGGGACGGCGGCACCATCCTCGATCCGAACAACGGCAAGGTCTACAAGGTGCGCCTCACTCCGAAGGAGGGCGGCCGCATGCTCGAGGTGCGCGGCTTTCTGGGGCCCTTCTATCGCAACCAGACCTGGGTGCGGGTGGAGTAGGGCGCGAGGTCATGCCTCCCGAGGTTTTCGCGGTGCGCATCGGGGGGCCAGCGCCGCCGAGGCGCAGGGCGAGGCCGCTTGCGCGCTTCAGTCCAGCGTGGCCCCGGAGCTCTTCACGATCTTCGTCCACAGCTCGAGGTCATCGCGGGTGAGCCGCGCGAGCTCGGCCGGGGTGCTCGGCGCGGTCTCGGCGCCCTGGCCGGCCAGTCGCTCGGCCAGCGCCGGGTCGGCCAGCGCCTTGGCGCCCTCGGCGGCGATGCGGTCGACCACCGCCTTCGGCGTGCCGGCCGGGGCAAACAGGCCATACCACGAGTTCACATGGAAGCCCGGCAGGGTCTCGGCCAGGGTGGGCAGATCAGGCGCGAGTTTCGTGCGCCGCTCGGTGGCCACGCCGATCACCTTGAGCTGGCCGTTGCGCACGAAGGGGATCACGCCGGGGAAGCTGCCGAAGGTGATCGGCACCTGACCGGCGACCACATCGGTGGCGGCTGCGGCCGCGCCGCGATACGGGATGTGCACCAGATGCAGCCCGGCGCGCTGGTTGAGCATCACGCCGAGCAGATGGTTGAGCGTGCCGTTGCCCGCCGAGGCGTAGTCGATCTTGCCGGGGCGGGTCTTGGCGTAGGTGATCAGGCCCTTGAGGTCATTGGCCGGGAACTTCGGGTTGGCCACCAGCAGGTAGGGCGCGGTGGCCACCGACATCACCGGCTCGAAGTCCTTGATCGGGTCGAAGCCGGCATTGCGGTAGAGCGAGGGGTTGATGGTCTGCGCGCTCTGCGCGGTGAGCATCAGGGTGTAGCCGTCGCGCGGCGCGCGGGCAACGAAGGCGGTGCCGACGTTGCCGCCGGCGCCTACGCGGTTCTCGACCACGATGGGCTGGCCGATCGCCTGCGACAGGCGGGTGGCAAAAGCCCGCGCCACGGTGTCGTTGGCGCCCCCGACCGCCTGCGGCACCACCAGGGTCACCGGCCGCGCCGGCCAGCTCTCCTGGGCGTGGGCAGCACCGACGCGGGTGGCGGCGGCGGTGGTCAGCGCCCAGGGCGCCAGCGGCGCAAGCAGGCGGTGACGTTGGGGCAGGCGGTGGGTCATCGGGGTGCGCTCCTCGGGGAACCGGTGCGGGAGCCCGATTGTAGGGGCCGGCGCCCCGGGATCACAGCCAGCGGCTCACCCGCACCGCGCCCGCCGAGCCTGTGCCCACGACCGCGGCCCAGCCGGCAGCCAGCCAGCGTGCCGGTCCGGTGAGCGTGGCGTGCGCCTGCCGCGCGCGAGCCTCGTCGCGGTGGGCCTGCTCGTCGCGCTGGCAGTCGGCCAGCAGCGCGCGCAGGTCCCGCAGGGCGGGCCGGGCCTCGGCGGGCGTGTCCGGCAGCAGGGCATCGATCTGATCGAGCTGCGCCGCGTAGTGATGGTCCACGAAGATCTCCACCGCCTCGATGGTGGCGTACACCGCGCGCGGGCCCAGGCAGGCCGGCAGCGCGCCGGTGAGCCAGCCCGCCAGGCGCCACAGCGGCAGCAGACGGCTGCGTCCCGCGCGTGGCACCTGGGCCTCGATGAGGCTCAGGTGGCGGGCCTCGGTCTCGAGGTGGTGGCGCGCGAACTCGCGCAGCCCGGCATCGCGCGCAAGCGCGAGCACACCGCGATAGATCATCACCGCCCCGGCCTCGCCGGCATGGTCGGTGCGCAGCTCGCGGCGCAGCGCCGCGGGCCAGCCGGCCCAGGGGGCGGTGTCTGCGAGGGCGGATCGCCACAGCGGCCGCAGGCGCAGGAACGCGCGGTAGGCGCCCTCCATCACCCACCCCGCGCCCGGTATCCGCGCCAGCAGCGCCAGGGCGCGGAAGGCCGGCAGCTGCTCCCAGATGGCCACGAAGGCCCGCGCACCGCTGATCAGCCGGCCATCGGGCAGGCGCACATGCAGGCGCGCCAGCGCCGCCTCGCGGGTCAGCGCGGGCCCGAGCGCCGCGCCCTCGCACGCCGCGGCATCCACCCACTGCAGCTGATCGCCGCCGCGCGCGCCTCGGTAGGTGGCGATCTCATGCGAGCAGAGCGGGCAGGCGCCATCGAAGTAGACGCAGGCCGCGCCGTCCGCCGGCGTGGCGCCTGGGAGCTTGGGAAGCGCCGGTGACTGCGACCGGGACGGTGACGGTGACGGGGACGGGGACTGGGGCAAGGCTTGGAGGGCTCGGGAGACGGGCGGGGATCCGCAGGGTATCCCGGCCACCGGGTCGGCCTTGGCATGCCCCGGCCCCGGGCGGGCCCTTAGACTTCGCACCTCAACCAAGGAGACCGCCATGATTCCCGACCACGCCGACTTCAGCGACATGCTGGCCCGCTGGGCCACCGAGCGGCCGCAGGCCGACGCCCTGGTCTTCGGCGAGCGCCGGCTCAGCTGGGCGCAGCTCGCCGACCGGGTGCACCGTCTGGCCGGTGCGCTGCGCGCCTCGGGCCTGCAGCCCGGCGAGCGCATTGCCGTGCTCGATCTCAACCACCCCTCGTGCCTGGAGCTCACGCTGGCCTGCGCCCAGATCGGCACGGCCAATGCGGTGGTGAACTTCCGGCTCGCCCCGCCCGAGATCGTCTATGTGATCAACGACGCCAAGGCGCGGCTGCTGTTCGTGGGCCCCGAGTTCGCCGGCGCGGCCGCCGCGGTGCGCGCGCAGTTGCCGTCGGTGGAGCGCGTCATCCGCGTGGGCGGCCCCGAGGACGAGTACGAGGCCTGGCTGGACGCGCAGGCGCCCGACACCCGGGTGCACCCGGCCGCGCGCACCGACTCCTTCGTGCAGCTCTACACCTCGGGCACCACCGGTTTTCCGAAGGGCGCGATGCTCACCCACGGCGGCATGCTCGCGCATGCGCGCAATGTGGCCGCCATGCAGGCCATGGACGGCGACTCGCGGGTGCAGGTGGCCATGCCGCTCTTCCATGTGGGCGGCACCAGCTATGCGCTGGTCGCCTGGGCGGGCGGCGCGCCCATCCACCTGATGCGCACGCCCGATCCGGCCGGTGCGCTGGCGATGCTCGAGCGCGAGCGCATCACCCACACCTTCTATGTGCCGGCGCTGATGGCCGCGATGGCGCAGGTGCCGGGCGCCGCCGATCGCGACTACTCGGCCCTGCAGGCGCTGGCCTACGGTGCCTCGCCGATGCCGCTGCCGGTGATGCGGGCCTGCCTGAAGATCTTCCCCGGCGTGATGCAGCAGGTCTACGGCATGACCGAGCAGAGCGGCGTGGTCACCGTGCTGG
The DNA here is from genome assembly GCF_982640115.1 of Quisquiliibacterium sp. NCBI lineage: Bacteria > Pseudomonadati > Pseudomonadota > Betaproteobacteria > Burkholderiales > Burkholderiaceae > Quisquiliibacterium > Quisquiliibacterium sp. The sequence goes on from NZ_CEXFHW010000002.1 coordinate 5,675, forward strand.
GCGCCGAAGACCACGAGAACCCGGCGGTGGCCCACCGGCTGGTGTCGGCCGGCAAGGCGATCACGGGTGTGGAGATCACCGTGCGCGATCCGGCCACCGGCGAGCCCGTGCCGGTCGGTCAACCCGGCGAGATCTGGGTGCGCAGCGAACAGGTGATGGGCGGCTACTGGGGCAAGCCCGAGGCCACCGAGGCCGCGATCACGCCGGATGGCTGGTACCGCTCGGGTGACGGCGGGCATATCGATGCCGACGGCTACGTCTATGTGACCGATCGCATCAAGGACATGATCATCAGCGGCGGCGAGAACATCTACCCGGCCGAGATCGAGCGCGTGCTCGCCGAGCACCCGGCCATCGCCGATGTGGCGGTGATCGGCGTGCCCGACGAGCGCTGGGGCGAGGTGCCCAGGGCGGTGGTGGTGCTCAAGCCGGGCGCAATGCTCGATCCGCATGACCTGGTGGGCTGGGCGCGGGAACGGCTTGCCGCCTACAAGGTGCCCAAGGCCGCTGACATCGTCAGCGAGCTGCCGCGCAACCCCACCGGCAAGATCCTCAAGCGCGAGCTGCGCAAACCCTACTGGGAAGGACGCGATCGTCAGGTGGTCTGATCCGGAAACCGCCCACCGGGGCTGGCGCGGGTGTCCGGACCGGTCTATGAGTGACCGGATCAAGGAGGGTGCGTGATGAATGATTCCTGGCGGGCGATGCGGCCGGTGGCGGCAATCCTGGTCTGTGCCTCGCTGATGCTCACGCTCAGCCTGGGCCTGCGCCAGAGTCTCGGGCTGTTCATGCAGCCCATGACCCGCGACATCGCGATCTCGGTGTCGGAGTTCACCTTCGCCATCGCCATTCAGAACCTGGCCTGGGGGCTGGCCCAGCCCTTCACCGGGGCGCTGGTGGTGCGGGCGGGCTTTCGCACCGTGATGGTGGCCGGCGGCGTGCTCTATGCGCTCGGGCTGGCCTGCCTGGCCATGGCGCAGGGCGTGCTCACGGTCACGCTCGGGGCCGGCGTGCTGATCGGTCTGGCGCTGGCCTGCAATGCCTCCTCGATCGCCAATTCGGTGGCCTCGCGGGCGGTGCCGGCGGCGGTGCGCAGCACCGTGCTCGGCCTGGTGTCGGCCGCGGGATCGCTGGGTGCGATGCTCGCGGCCCCCATCGGCCAGTGGCTGCAGACCAGCCTGGGCTGGCGGGCCGGGGTGCTCGGTTTTCTCGCACTGGCGCTGGTGCTGATTCCTGCGGGCTGGATTGCCGGGCGCGTTGACCGCCTCAAGCTGCCGCCGGCTTCCGGGGGCGAGGCCGATGGCGAAACCCAGGCCCGGCGCGTGGCGATGGCCGCGCTGCGCCACCCGCCCTTCGTGGTGATGACCCTGGCCTTCTTCGTGTGCGGCATGCAGCTGGTGTTTCTCACCACGCACCTGCCCTCGTATCTTGCGCTGTGCGGCATGGATCCGATGCTCAGCGCGCAGGCCCTCGGGATGATCGGCGGCTTCAACATCCTGGGCAGCCTGTTCTTCGGCTGGGCGGGCGGGCGCTGGTCCAAGACCGCGCTGCTTGGCGTGCTCTACGTCACCCGCTCCCTGGTGCTGGCCTGGTTCTTCGCGGCGCCGCCCACGCCGGGCAACACGCTGCTCTTTGCCGGCCTGATGGGCTTCCTGTGGATGGGGGTGTCACCGCTCTTCGCGGGCGCGGTGGCCGAGATGTTCGGCCTGCGCTGGCAGGCCATGATCCAGGGCATCGCCTTCTTCAGCCACCAGATGGGCAGCTTCCTGGGCGCCTTCGGCGGCGGCATGGTCTTCGATGCCTTCGGCTCGTATGACCTCGCCTGGCGCTTCGGGGTGGGGCTGGGCCTGACGGCCGGCATCGTGCAGATCGGCTTCGCGCTGATGCGACCACCGCCGCCGGCGATGGCCCACTGAGCTCGGTGCCGCAGCGAAGCTCGGCGCGCGCCGAGCGGGCGCCTCAGCTCGGCGGTGCGGTCTTGTGCAGGCCCAGCGCGTCGAACATCTGGCCAAGCAGGCCGGTGATCACCGGGGTCTGCTTGGCCGGATCGATCCGTCCGGTGGGCAGCGCGCCATCGACCCACAGCGTGGCCAGGCCGTGGACCAGCGACCAGGCGGTGAGCACCAGCGCGCTGGAGTCGCCGGCGGGCGCGCGGCCGGCGCGCTGGCAGTCCTCGACCACCTCTCGGAGCAGCTGATAGGTCCGCTGGCTGGCGGCGCTCAGCGTGGGGTTGCGCCCGGCAGGGCTGTTGTCGCGGAACATGACGCGAAAGTGGCCGGGGTGGGAGCTCGCATACAGCACATAGGCCTGACCGATGGCGTCAAGCCGGGCGATGGGATCGGCCGGGGCGGCATCGCGGTGGCTGAGCATGGCCTGCGCCAGCTGCTCGAAGCCCTCCAGGGCAATGGCTGCGAGAAGATCGGCGCGGTCAGCGAAGTGGTGATAGGGCGCGCCCGAGGACACGCCGGCGCGCGTGGCCAGCGCCCGCAGGCTGAGGGCGTCGAGCCCCTGGCGGGTGATGACATCGACACTGACGGCGATCAGGGTCTGCCTGAGATCGCCATGGTGATAGCCGGCCTTCTTCTTCACTCGCATCGGAGGCCGAGTGTCCAACAACTCGACCGGCGACGCAATTCGGCGCGGGCGCACCCGATCAGCGAGGGCGCATCATGCCGGCCCCCATCTTCGCGACCATCGCCCTGGGCGAGATGCGCGACGCCTGGGCGAGCGCCCAGTTGCGCAGACCCACCACGCGACTGGGCGCGCTGCCGGTCAGCGCAGCGATGGCCCCTCGGGCGACCGTGGCCACATCGAGCGTGCGCGAGAACACGGCCGTGTTGCGCACGCCGGGATCGCCGAGCTTGTCGATGAAGCCGGTGTCGACCGCGCCCGGGCACAGGGCCGTGACATGCACGCCGCGGCCGCGGTACTCGGCCCACAGCGCCTCGCTGAAGCTGAGCACGAAGGCCTTGGTGGCGGCATACACCGCCAGATACGGGCCGGGCTGGAAGGCCGCGGTGGAAGCGATGTTCAGCACCCGGCCCCGCCCGCGGGCGAGCATGCCGGGGATGAAGGCATGGCACAGGTCGACCACGGCCGCGACGTTCACGGCGATCTGGGCCTGTTCGAGCTCGGGCTCGAGGGCCTCGAAGGCACCGTAGGTGCCGAAGCCGGCGTTGTTCACCAGGATGTCGACGGTGAGGCCCCGGGCCTGGACCGCCTGCAGCAATCGCGCGCCGCAGCCGGTTTCGGCGAGGTCGGCGGCGATCACCACGGGGCGCTGCCCATGGCGGGCGGCGAGGGTGTCGGCAAGCTGATTCAGCGCGGTTTCCGAGCGCGCCACCAGGATGAGTTGCGCGCCCTGGGCCGCGAGGTCGGCGGCGATGGCGGCACCGATGCCCGAGGAGGCGCCGGTGACGAGTGCGGTCTGTCCGTTCATGGCGGCCTCGGTTCAGTAGCCGAGCTGGATGGCTTGCGTGGTCACGGCGCCGGCCTTGACCACGAACGAGGCTTCGCGAAAGCCGGGCGCCGAGAAGCGCGGACGGACATTGTTCGAGGCGCCGTAGCCTTCCTGCGGGATGCCCATGAAGTTGCGGTCCATCTTGCCGTTGAGGTTCTCGTCGTGCCAGACGATGGCGGCGTAGCTGCCCGGTGCGAGCTGCTCGAACTCGCACACGGCGCGGCCGGCTTCGATGCGGGCGTGCTTCTCGCGCAGCGCCTTGCCGTGGTCCTCGGGGTAGCCCTCGGGGGCGCTGAAGATCATGCAGCCGACATCGCCGCTGGCGTTGCGCACGCCGGTGACCTCCAGGCGCACGGTGGCGTCGCCAGGGGCGGCGGTGGCGAGCATGGGTGCCGAGCCGCACAGCAGGGCGGTGGCGAACAGGGTGGCGAAACGGGTACGGGCAAGGGTCATGACAATCTCCATCGGGGTTAAAGTGAGCACAGCTTAGATTGCTGCGCACCCGATGTCCAGAAAAATCTGAGCATTGCTCAAATTTATTGCCAGATGCCCTGCCGTTCCTCCCGCGGGGTGGTGCCGAACACGAAGGCATCCATGGCCAGCATGCCGTGGTCGATATCGCCCTCCAGCACCTGCCAGCCTGTGCGCGAGCGCGCGGCGCCGGCGGCCACCAGCAGCGGCCAGAAGTGCTCGGTGGTGGGATGGGCGCGGGCCGCGTCGGGCGCGTCGAGCAAAGTGCGGCGCAGGCGCTCGCCATCGCCGGCCGCGACCGCGTCGCGCACCCAGCTGGCAAAGCGCGGCACATAGGGCAGCACGCTGCCGCCGGGGCCACGGAAGTCGGCGAGGTTGTGGGTGACGCTGCCCGAGCCCACGATCAGCACGCCATCGTCGGCCAGCGGCGCGAGCGCAGCCCCGAGCGCCCAGGCGCGATCGGCATCGAGCCCGCCAGGCAGCGAGACCTGGAAGACCGGCACGTCGGCCTGCGGATAGAGATGGCCCATCGGCACCCAGGCGCCGTGGTCGAGGCCCTGCTGCGCGTCGGGCTCGGCCGCCCAGCCGGCAGCGTGCAGCCGCAACAGCGCCTGCTGCGCGAGCGCGGGGTGGCCGGGGGCCGGGTACTGGATGCGGTAGAGCGCGGGATCGAAGCCGCCGAAGTCGTGGATGGTCTCGGGCCTCGGGCTCATGGCCACCCGCGGCTCGGCGCTCATCCAGTGCGGCGAGACGATCAGCACCGCGGCCGGTCGCGGCAGGCTGCGGCCGAGGGCCGCGAGGTGGGCGCCGGCACGGCCCGGCTCGAGCGCGAAGGTGGGCGCGCCGTGGGAGATGAACAGGCTGGGCAGGGGTGGCATGGGTCGGTCGGGATGCAGGGGTTTCGCGACAAGGGAAGGGGTCTGCCCGGGGCGCTTCAGCGCGGCTGGAATCGCATCGGCATGCGCCGCGGACCCTGGAAGCCGAGCGGGATGCTCCAGGTGGTCTCGCCGTCGAGCGCCAGGCCGGTCAGCCGGCGGCTGAGGCCGCCGAGCGCCTCCTGCAGCTCGGCGCGCGCGAGGTGCAGCCCCAGGCAGGTGTGGCGGCCGCCGCCGAAGGTCATGTGCAGGCGTTGCGGGCGGCGGGTGATGTCGAAGCGGTGCGGATCGGGAAAGAGCGCCGGGTCGCGGTTGACGGCGGCCAGCGCCACCACCACCTGCGTGTCGCGCGGCACGGCGAGCCCGTTCACCTCCACATCGTCATTCGCGATGCGCTCGAGCGTGGGCCCCACCGGGGCGAAGCGCAGGATCTCCTCGACCGCGCCGGGCAGCAGCGCCGGATCGGCGGCCAGACGCTCCCACTGATCGGGGTGCTGCGCGAACAGGTACAGGCCCGAGCCAAGCGACGAGAAGGTGGTTTCGAGGCCGGGCACGATCAGCGAGGCCGCGGTGTGGATCACCTCCTCGCGGCTGAGCCGATCGCCCTCGGACTCGGCCCGCAGCAGCCCGCTGATGACATCGTCGCCGTCGATCTGCGTGCGGCCGGCCACCAGCCGGCTCATGTAGTCGTCCATCGCTTCATGGGCGGCGAGCGCGGCCGGCACGGCGGCCGGGCCGCCGTACATCCATCGGGTCCAGTCGAGCGCGGTCTGCGAGAAGAACGGGATGTCGTCCGGCGGCACGCCGAGCACGCCGCAGATCACCGGCAGGGGATAGCCCTCGAGGAGCTCGCCCACCGCCTCCATGCGGCCGGCCGGCAGCACCGCGTCGATCAGGCTGTCGATCAGGGCGCGCATGCGCGGCCGGTGGCGATCGACCACCTGCGGCGAGAGCGCGACCATCGCCAGCCGCCGCAGGCGCTGGTGATCGACCCCCTCCATGCTCAGGAAGGCCTGGCGGCGACGCTCCACGAAGCGGCGGTCGATCGCGGGGTTGCGCTCCACCTGCGCGAAGTTCCACTGCGTGAAGCGCGGATCGCGCAGCACCGCCATGCAGTCCTCGTGGCGCAGCAGCACCATCGCCTTGCCGATGTGCATCACGCGCTCACCGGCATCGGGCAGGGCAAGCCGCTCCCAGAAAGGCCCCGGGCCCTTGCGGATGTAGGAGCTGCGGCCGCTGCCGGCGGCGGTGGGGGTTTCCGTATTCATGCGCGGCCTCCGGTCGGTTCGGTGGGTGTGCATGCCAGCATAGCGCCCCATGGCCCAGCGTCCCGACACCCGCGCGCCCGATCGCTGCCCCTGCGACAGCGGCCTCGCCTATGCCGCCTGCTGCGGTCGCTGGCATGGCGGCGCGGCCCATCTGCAGGCTCCGGATCCGGTGGCGCTGATGCGATCGCGCTACAGCGCCTTCGTGCTGGGGCTGGAGGACTACCTGCTGGCCACCTGGCACCCCGACACCCGGCCCTTGCCGCCGCTGGGTCTGGAGCCGGGCCTGCGCTGGCTGGGCCTGGCGGTGCGTCGCCACGGCCTCACCGATGCCGATCACGGCTGGGTGGAGTTCGTGGCCCGCAGCAAGCTCGCCGGCCGCGCCCGGCGGCTGCACGAGACCAGCCGCTTCGTGCGCGAGGGCGGGCGCTGGTACTACCGCGACGGCGACCTGGGCTGAGGCCGCCGGGCCGACGGCTGGACGCGAAGCACCGGCAAGCGTTATGTATGATGGGATATAGCGCTTTTCCGGATCGGCTGCCCGAGCGCCCGGGAGGACGCATCCGCCCATCCCTTCCATCCGCCCGCGCCTCATCCGCCCGCGCCTCATGCGTCGCCCAGCCCCGAGCCGTCCGCCGGTCCGCCATCCGTCGCGACGCCGCCTGCCCGGCGGGTGGCCCGGCCGCCTGCTCGCGGCCGTCGTGCTGGCGGTGCTGGCCCTGCCGGGCGCGCAGGCCGCCGAGCTCACCGTCTCGGTGGCGGCCAGCCTGTCCGGCGCGGTGCGTGAGGTGGCCGTGGCCCACGAGGCGGCCAATCCCGGCCTGAAGGTGCGCCTGAACGCCGGCGCCTCGGGCGCGCTGCTGCAGCAGATCGTTCGTGGCGCGCCGGTGGATGTCTTCGTGAGCGCCGATCTCGAGACCATGGACCAGGCCCGCGCCCGCGGTCTGGTGCCGGCGCAGGGCGTGCGGCCGCTGGCCGGCAACACCCTGGTGGTAGCGGTGCCGGCTGCTGCGACCTACACGCCGCGCGCCCTGGCCGACTTGCTCCAGCCGCCGGTGGCGCGCGTGGCGATCGGCTTGCCCGGCAGCGTGCCGGCGGGGCGCCACGCCCGCGCGGCGCTGGAGGCGGCGGGGTTGTGGAGCGCGATCGAGCCCCGGGTGGTGGGCGCGATGAGCGTGCGCCAGGCGCTCGACCATGTCGCCCGCGGCGAGGTCGACGCCGCCTTCGTCTATGCCACCGATGCGGCCCTGATGCCCGAGCGTGTGCGGGTGGCCTTCACCGTGGCCACCGCGCAGCCGTTGCGCTCTGCCGTGGCGCCGGTGATCGCCTCGCGCCAGCCCGAGGCAGCCGAGCGCTTCATCGCGCAGCTGCTCTCGCCGGCCGGGCAGGCGGTGCTGGCCCGCCACGGCTTCACCCGGCCCTGAGCGACGCCATGGACGCCGCCTGGGTTGCGCTGGGGCTGTCGCTGAAGGTGGCGGGCTGGGCCACGCTGATCAACCTGCTGCTGGGGGTGGCGCTGGGCCAGGCGATGGCCCGCTGGCGATTCCCGGGGCGCGAGCTGGCCGACGCCCTGCTTACCCTGCCCATGGTGATGCCGCCCACGGTGCTGGGCTATTACCTGCTGGTGCTGATCGGCAGCCAGGGTCCGATTGGCGCCTGGCTGCTCGAGCACCTCGGCGTGCGACTGATCTTCACCTGGCAGGCGGCGGTGATCGCGGCGGCGGTGGTGTCCTTCCCGCTGGTGTTCAAGGCGGCCCGGGCGGCCTTCGAGCAGGTCGACCCGGCGCTGGAGCACGCCGCGCGCACCCTGGGCGTGGGCGAGCTGGCGGTGTTCTTCCGGGTGTCGCTGCCGCTGGCCTGGCGCGGCATCCTGGCAGGCCTGCTGCTCGCTTTCGCGCGCGCCCTGGGCGAGTTCGGCGCCACGCTGATGGTGGCCGGCAGCATCGCCGGCCAGACCCGCACCCTGTCGCTGGCAGTGTACGAGGCCGTGCAGGCCGGGCAGGACGACACCGCCGCCTTCCTGGTGGCGGTGACTTCCGTGGTGGGGCTGGCGGTGCTGCTGGGCGCCGGCTGGCTGGCGCCCGGCCGCGTGCCAGCGCGGGGCTGAGGCCATGAGCGCCGATCCGGTCTGGTTCCTCGAGCTGCGGCGCGGCCTGCGCCAGGGCGCGACGCGATTCGACCTCGACCTGCCGGTGACGGCGGCCGGCCGCCGTCTGGCGCTGGTGGGCCCCTCGGGCGCCGGCAAGACCCAGGCCCTGAAGCTGATCGCCGGCATCGAGCGCGCCGATCTGGCCCGGGTGTGCATTGACGGGCACTGGCTGGAGGACAGCGAACGTGGGCTGCGGCTGTCGCCGCAGGCGCGGCGACTCGGCGTGGTCTTCCAGGACTTCGCGCTCTTTCCGCATCTGAGCGTGCGCCAGAACATCGCCTTCGCCGGCCGGCAGGGCTGGCGCAACCCGGCGCGCGATGCCGGCGGGCCGGCGGTGGAACGCTGGCTGACCGCCTTCGGCCTGGCTCCGGTGGCCGACCTGTACCCGCCGCAGCTCTCGGGTGGCCAGCGCCAGCGCACGGCGCTCGCCCGGGCGCTGGTGACCGAGCCGCGGGCCCTGCTGCTCGACGAGCCCTTCGCCGCGCTCGACCGCAGTCTGCGCGAGGCGTTGCGTGCCGAGCTGCGCGCGCTGCTCGCCGATCTCGCGCTGCCCATGCTGCTCATCACCCATGACGAGGAGGATCTGCAGGTGCTCGATGCCGAACCGGTGCGCATCGAGGCGGGGCGCGTGCGGGCCGTGCTGCCATGACCCGGCGCGCAACCTCGCCCCGGCTCGGCGTTCAGGGCCTGCTGTGGCTGACCGCCGGCGACGAGAACATCGGCGGCCATGGCCGCATGGCGCTGTTGCGGGCGGTGGCCGAGCAGGGCTCGATCACGCGGGCGGCGCGGGCCTTCGGCATGAGCTACAAGGCCGCCTGGGATGCGATCGACACCATGAACCGGGTGGCCGGCGAGCCGCTGGTGGCACGCAGCACCGGGGGGCGCGGCGGCGGCTCCACCCGGCTCACGCCGCGCGGCGAGCGGCTGCTCGCCCGCTTTGCCGAGGTGGAGGGCATCCACCGCCGCTTCATCGACCTGCTCGCCGAGCAGGCCGTCGACCTCGACCAGGAGTTCCCGGTGCTCAAGGCCGTCAACCTCAGGACCAGCGCCCGCAACCAGTTCGCCGGCATGGTGAGCGCGCTGCGCCCCGGCGCGGTCAACGACGAGGTCGAGATCACGCTGCCCGGCGGCCTGCGGCTGGTGGCGATCATCACCAGCGACAGCACCCGCAGCCTGGGCCTGCGCGCGGGGCAGCCGGCGATGGCGCTGGTGCAGGCGGCCGGCGTGGTGCTGGCCACCGGGCTCGACGGGAACCGGGTGTCGGCGCGCAACCAGCTGCCCGGCGTGGTGCGCGCGATCAACCCGGGGGCGGTCAATACCGAGGTGCTGCTCGATCTCGACGATGGGCCGGCGCTGGTGGCCATGGTCAGCGAAGCAGGCGCACGCTCACTTGGAATCGATGCAGGCACGCGGGTGACCGCACTGGTCGACGCCTCGGCGGTGATCGTGGCGGTGGCCGCCTAGCGGCGAAGCGTCAGGACGCGCTTTCCTGAGGAGGCCTTGAGTCCGGACAAGGGCGGCAGGCCGCCGATTCGTGTGATGTGCCGGCCTGCGGGGCGGCGGTAGACTTCCGACAGGCCGGGTGCAGTCGCGCGGCCCGTCCGGAGGCATGGCGTGCAGTCACTTGGCAACTGGTTCCAGCGTTCACCCCAGACCGCGGCGATCGCGGCGGTGGCGCTCGCCTTCCTGGCGGTCGAGCCTTTGGCCGTGGGCCTGCCGGCCATCTTCGGTGACGGCCGGGCCGTGCTGTTCTACTGCGCGCCGGTGCTGCTGGCCGCGCGGCTGGGCGGCCAGCGCGCCGGCCTGGTGGCCACGCTGGTGGCTGCGCTGCTGGCCGGGGTGCTGCTGGTGCTGGCGTACTCGCAGCCGGGCGCGCACAGCGGCGCCGCGCTGGCGATCTGGCTGACCCTGGTGCTGGTCGGGGTGCTGGCCAGCCTGCTGCAGGGCGCCGCCCCTGCGGCCGTGGCGGCCGACATCCCGGCGCCGGCCCGCGCCCTGCCCGCATCCGGCCCGCTCACGGCGGGTACCGACGACGGCTTTCGCGAACTCTTCGACAACGCGCCGGTGGGCGCCTGGATCGTCAACCGCGACGGCCGCATCGAGCGGGTCAATGCCCGGCTGGCCGCCCTGCTCGGTTATCGGCCCGACGAACTGGTGGGCCGCGAAGCGCCCAGCCTGAGCGACGCCGAGGACCACCGCCGCTTCATGCAGTTCCATCGCGGCCATCTGCGCGCCTTGCTCCACGAGCCGCAGACCTCCACCGTGATCGAGAAGCGCTACCGCCATCGCGAGGGCCATTCGGTGTGGGCGCGGGTGAGCGTCACCGCCGTGGGTCGGCTCGAGGACGGCTCGCGCCGCTGGTTGTCGGTGATCGAGGACATCGGGGCGCGCAAGTCGGCCGAGGCTGAACTGCAGCGCAGCGAGGAGCGCCTGCGGCGCCTGCTCGGCAACCTGCCCGAGCCGGTGCTCATCCTGCTCGACGATCGGCTGGCTTTCCTGAACCCGGCCGCCGAGCGACTGTTCCAGCGCGGCAGCGCCGAGCTCCTCGATCAGCGCATCGAAGCCCTGGTCCATCCCGAGTCGCTGCCGGCGCTGCGGTCCCGGCTGTCGGCGATGCGGGCCGGTGATGTCGGCGCCTTGCCGTCGCTGGAGCTGCGGGTGTTGTCGGCCGATGGCGCCACCCGCGTGGTTCAGCTCACCCCCTCGGTGTTCGAGTCCGATGGCAGCCTGTTCCAGCTGGTGGTGCTGCGCGACGTCGATGACCTGCGTCGCACCGAAGCGGCACTGGAGCAGTACCGTGGCGATCTGCAGCGGCTGCTCGCCGCCCGCTACAGCGCCGAGGAGCGGCACCGGCGGCGCATGGCCCGCGACCTGCATGACGGCATGCAGCAGCCGCTGGCGGCCATCACCATGGAGCTGATGCTGCTGCGCCGACGGGTGCCGGCGGATCAAGCCGCCCTGCATGAGCCGCTGTCGCGCGCCGCCGGCATGATCGACGACCTGTTCCGGGTCACACGCCATCTCATCGCCGGCCTGCGACCGCAGATCCTCGACGAGCTCGGCATCGAGGACGCGCTCGAGGTGCTGGCGCGCGAGTTCGGCGCGCGCACCGGGCTGCAGTGCACCCTGGAGATCCGCGGCGATGCGCTGGGCAGCGTCGGGCTCGCGATGGACGCGGCAATCACCCTCTATCGGGGTGCCCAGGAAGCGCTGGAGAACGCCGAGCGCCATGCCGGCGCCCGGCGGGTGTGGCTGCGGCTGGATCTCGATGCGGCCGACGCCATCCGTCTGGAGGTGAGCGACGATGGGCGCGGTCTGTCTGCCGAGGATCAGCGCAAGCCGGGCGCGTTCGGCCTGATCGGCCTGCGCGAACGGCTGCGCGAGTTTGGCGGCACGCTGGAGGTCGAGGCACGCCCCGAGGGCGGCACCCGCGTGTGCGCCAGCGTGGCGCGGGTGCCCCCGGTCAGGCGCTGACTTCGCGCGCCGAGATGGTGTAGCGGAAGCTGTCGGGCGCCAGTTCGTCGAAGCGGCCGGCGGCGTTCTCGCCGTTGGGGTACATGAGGAAGGGCAGGGGCCGGCGGCCTGCGCTGCCGGGCAGGGTGACATCATGGCCGGTGTTCCAGGCCACCCAGTTGCCTTCCCAGTTGCCGAACAGGCCCTTCATGACCGGCGCCACCAGCGGGTGCCGGGCGTCCTTGATCCAGTCGGCGGTTTCCTGGCGCATGACCTTGAGCACATCGGCCGGATCCATGGCCACCCAGCCGTGGGCCTTGAGGAAGACCTCGGCGCGGCAATGCTGCGCGCCCTTGAGGTTGGCCGAGTTGGCGCCGAGCTCGCGGTAACCGAAGGCCGAGGGTGCGAGCCGCAGGCCGTAGACATCGCGGGCCGGCACGCCCACCGAGCGGCACATGCCCACGAAAATGGCGTTCAGGTCGGCGCACTTGCCGCCGAGGTTGCCGGTCTCGAGCATGGTCTTGATGTCGCCGGTGCCGCAGCCGCGGGTCTTGGGCTCGCGGTGGGCGTTGGTCACCACCCACTGGTAGATGGCACGGGCCTTGTCGACATCGCTGCTGGCGCCTCGGGTGGCCTCGAGCGCGGTCTTGCGCACCACGCCGTCCACCGGCATGAGCTCGGCCGGGGCGAGCGCCGCGCGCAGCACCGCCGGGTCTTCGCTCACCGGCGTGGGCTTGCTCCAGTCGATCAGGCGGTTGCGGGTCTGCAGCCGGCTGGTGAGGGTGAGGCGGGGCTTGTCGACGGTGTCGGCGAACTCGGCGTGCAGCATGCGCACGCCACGGCCGGCATCGGCCACCAGACGCACCTGCGCGGCGTTGCCGGTCCAGGCATTGTCGAGCGGGCGCTGCCAGTCGGACTCGACCGAGGGCACCGGCAGCCAGACCCGGGTGACACCCTTCACGTCGGGAACCTCGACCACGGTGGTCAGCTCGAAGGTGCGCCAGGGGCCGGCCTGGGGCTCGAAGCGGCGCTCCTGGGCGGTGGCGGACAGCGGCAGCAGGGGCAGGGCAGCGGCAGCGGCGCTGCCCTTGAGCAGCGCGCGGCGGGCGGTGAGTCGGGTCATGCGGATACCTTGACGAGTGGTTTTGGGCGCCGGGCCACGGATGCTCAGAGCAGCGGCGCAAGCCAGGCGCGGGCGACGGCGGCGGTCCAGTCTAGCTCACCCAGCACGGTGAAGGCCGGCCGGCCCTGGCGGCCGATCACCACGGTGGTGGGGAACAGGCTCACCCGCCAGGCGCGGGCAGCCTCGCCGTCGGCGTCGCGCAGGATCGGCAGGTCCAGGGGCGTGTGCGCGAGGAAGCGGCGGATGGCGGCATCGGTCTCGCGAAAGTTGACCGTGACCACCTGCAGGCGATCGGCGGCGTGGCGCTGGGCGAGCAGGGCGAGCGAGGGCATCTCGGCGCGGCAGGGCTCGCACCAGCTTGCCCAGAAGTTGAGCACCACCACCTGGCCGCGGGCGTCGGCGAGCTTCCAGGCCGGGGCTTCCCAGGCGGGCAGCGCGAGCGGCGGCGTGGGCAGGCCGGTTGGCCAGGGCCGGCGTTGCGCGCCCGGGGGGTTGGCGGCGGCGTTCGCGCTGGCGCCGGCGCCCGGTCCTGCGCCCGTGTCGCCGCCGGTGCGGGGCTGGGCGGCTCCCGCGCGGGCTGCCCAGCCGCCGCCGGCGCCGATCAGCGCCAGCCCGGCACCAAGCGCGTGCAATCCGCGCCGGCGGGGCGGGATCGCGCTCGTGTCTGGGTAGGGCTTGCTCATGACGCAGCGGATCATACCGGCGGCGATCGGCGGCTTTGCGGACGCCCCTGCCCGTGGCCTGACCGGAGCCCGCGCGATAATGCGCCGGTCGGGAAGCCCGGTCCCCGGCCGATTCCGCCTTCCCTGATGTTCCCTGCCACCGTCACCGTCGCGGCCTTGCGCCGCTTCCTGCTCGCGCTGCTGATCGGCCTGTCGGCCGGCGCCCTGTGCGCGTGGCTGCACACCCCGCTGCCCTGGCTGATCGGGCCGCTGTTCGCCTGCGCGATCGCCTCGGCCCACGGCCTGCCGGTGGGCAGCCTGCTGCCGGCGCGCAACGCCGGCCACTGGGTGATCGGCACGGCGCTCGGCCTGTTCTTCACCGCCGATGTGGTCGGGCGCCTGGTGAGCCACCTCGGTCTGGTGATGGTTGGCCAGGCCTGGGCGCTGGCGGTGGGCCTCACCCTGGCCTGGGCGCTGCGCCGCTTCGCACGGCTCGATCCGGCCACCGCCTTTTTCGCCGGGGCGATCGGCGGTGCCTCCGAGATGGCCATCCAGGGCGAGCGCAACGGTGCCCGCGTGGACCTGATCGCGGCGGCGCACAGCCTGCGCATCCTGCTCGTGGTCAGTGTCACGCCCTTCGTCTTCCAGTGGCTGGGGGTGCGCGGATCGGACCCCTCCCAGCGGGTGACGCTGGCGGTGCAGTGGTGGCCGGGCTTCGCGCTGCTGCTGGTTCTCACCGTGGCCGGCGGGCTGGCCTTGCGCGCGCTGCGTGCGCCCAGCCCCTGGCTGATCGGGCCGCTGCTGGTGGCGGTGGGCCTGAGCGCCTGCGGCGTGGCGCTCACCGCCATGCCGGCCTGGATCGTGAGCCTGGGCCAGGTGGTGATCGGCATCTCGCTGGGCACCCGCTTTGCGCCGGGCTTCTTCGAGCGCGCCCCGCGCATGCTGGCGGTGGTGGGGGTCACCACGCTGATCGCGATCGCCGCCTCGGCCGGCGTGGCCTGGCTGATGTCGCTGGCCTCGGGCATTCCCTGGGCGACGCTCACCCTGGCCACCTCCCCCGGGGGCATCGCCGAGATGGCGCTCACCGCCAAGCTGCTCGAGCTCGGAGTGCCCATGGTGACCCTGTTTCACCTGACGCGGGTGCTGATGCTGGTACTGTTCGGCGGCATGTTCTACCGCGGTCTGGCCAGCCGCCTGGGCTGGCCGCTGGGCCGGCCCGATGCGGCCGGCGGCCCGTCGACCGGCCGGCCCTGAGGGCAGCGGCTCCGAGGGCGGCCGGCTCAGAGGCTCATCGCCCCAAGGAGTTGCCCATGCCCCCGAGCACCGATCACGCCATGGCCGCGGCCCTCGAGCTGCCTCGTCTGCGCGCCAGCGACGGCTTTCGCGCACCCGCCACCGAGGTGGCCGACCTGCCCGGTCCGCGCACCGTGCCGCTGCTGGGCAATGCGCACCAGCTGCGCGCCGGGGCGGCCCATGCCTGCCTGGAGCAGTGGGCGGCCGAGTACGGGCCGATGTACCGCTTCAGCGCCGGCGCCATGCCGATCGTGGTGCTCAGCGACCCGGTGCTGATCGGCGAGATCCTCCGGCACCGGCCGGCGATGTTCACGCGCGGTGTGCGCCTGGCCACCGCGATCGACGAGGTCGGCCTCGCCGGCCTGTTCACCGCCGAGGGTGAACGCTGGCGCCGGCAGCGCAAGCTGGTGATGCGCGCGCTCACGCCCGACGCGGTGCGCCACTTCTTTCCGATCATCCACACCGTCACCGCGCGGCTGCTGGCGCGCTGGCGCGAGGCCGCGCGCACCGGCGCCGCGGTGGAGGTGGGGCGCGACCTGAAGTGCTACTCCATCGATGTCACCACCTGGCTGTCGATGGGTGTGGATGTCGACACCCTGAACCACGCCGACGACCCGCTGCAGCAGGATGTGGAGTTCCTGTTCGAGACGCTGGGCCGGCGCTTCCTGAAACCGTTTCCGTACTGGCGTTATGTGCGTCTGCCGGCCGACCGCCGTGCCGACGCTGCGGTGGCCCGGCTCAACCGCACGGTCGATGACCTGATCGCCCAGGCCCGCGCCCGCATGGCCGCCGACCCGGCGCTGGCGGTGCGGCCCGGCAACATCCTCGAGGCGCTGCTGGTGGCGCGCGACGAGCCCGGCTCGGAGTTCACCGACGAGGATGTGCGCGGCAATGTCGCCACCATGCTCTTCGCCGGCGAGGACACCACCGCCAACGCCATGGCCTGGCTGCTGATGCTGCTGGCCGACACCCCGGGTCCGGCCGCGCGGGTGGTCGAGGAGATCGATACGGTGCTGGCGGGCGAGTCGCTGGTGCCCGAGTTCGGGCTGCTCGCGCGCCTGCCCTGGCTGGAGGCGGCCGCGGTCGAGTCGATGCGGCTGCGCCCGATCGCGCCGCAAAATGGCGCCACCGCCCGGGTGCCGGTCGACCTCGGCGGCTTGCGGATTCCGGCCGGCCAGACCCTGATCATGCTCAGCCGCCCCACCGCCCTGGATGCCGCCCGCTTCGAGGATCCGCTCAGCTTCCGGCCCGAGCGCTGGCTGGGCGACCAGTCCGAAGGCGCCGACGATCCGCGCCGTGCGATCTTCCCCTTCGGCGGCGGGCCGCGCTACTGCCCGGGCCGCTACCTGGCGATGGTCGAGATCAAGATGGTGGTGGCGATGGCGCTGGGCAATTTCCGGCTGGCCATCGACCCGGCCGCGCGCATCGAGGAGCACTTCACCTTCACGATGGGTCCCTCGAGCCTGCCGCTGCGGTTCACGGCGCGCTGATCTCAGGGCTCGAGCCAGCTGCTCTGCCAGCCGCCGGCCGACCAGCGCAGGCCGGCCCGGCGGTGTCCGGCCGGGTCGAGCAGCAGCCAGTCGAGCTCACCGACCACCACCCGCAGCACGGCGAAATCGTCGGCCCCCTGATAGAGCCCGCGGCTGTGCGCGGCCAGACCCTGCCAGGCCTGCGCGCTCAGCGCATCCTGCGCATGCACCGTGGCCTCGCCATGGGCACGCACCTGGGTGCGCGAGGCTGCGTCGTGGAAGACCAGGCAGACCGGCGGTCGGGCCTGCAGCTGGCCGATCTTGCCGGCCCGGCGATGGCTGTGGATCAGCAGGACACGCCCGGCGGGGTCGGCGTGGCGCAGCACCACCGTGCGGGCATCGGGCACGCCCGGCTGCCGCAGGCTGGCCAGCACCGGCCAGTGGAAGCCGTGGGCGGGGTCGCCGCTGCCCTGGACCAGCGTCTGCCAGATCCGTGCCGGCAGAGCGGCGAGGTCGGGCAGGTCCTGTGTGGCCTGTGAGCAGGCGCTTACACCGCTGCCGGGCGGCGCTGAATCTGGGCTCATGCTGCGACCCGGCATGACCCGACGGCGCTCAGACCGCCTCCATCGGCACCGCCCGGGCGAGCAGCGCCTGCCATTGCTCAGGGCTGCTCGGCCAGCCCCGGTCGCCGGCCAGCGCCAGCTGGCGCAGCGCCGGCCCCACCTGCCATGCCGGGGGTTGACCGAAGCCGGCGGGCAGCTCGCGCCAGAGCCGGCGCAGCAGGTTCTCGGGCACGCCGAAGCGCCGGGCCAGGGCCTCGATCACGGCGCGGTCCTGGCCGGCGTCGATCGCGCGCCGCAGCACCCCTGCCCAGTGCAGGGCATGGGCGCCGGCGGTGCGGGTGGCCAGGCTGCGCAGGTCGAAGCCACCCGTGCCCAGCCCACCCTCGGGCGCGGCATCGAGCGGCACCAGGCTTTGCGCGAAAAAGGCCGCCAGTCCGGGCAGGCGACCGAGCACATGGGTGCGCGCGGCGGCGTGGCGCGGATCGAGCATCAGCCAGTTGTAGCAGCCGAGGTGCCGGCCGGCGCCGGTGTCGGCGAGCCGCGCCAGCACGGCCGGCTCCAGCGTGGCCTCGATCATGGCGGCCACCCGCTGCTCGACCGCCTGTTCGCGCAGGTCGGTGGCGCGCAGCACCCGGCCGTAGAAGGCGATGTCGATGATGCCGTCGCGCAGCGCGGCGCGCAGGCCGGCAAGGAAGTCGGGGCTGCGGGCCTCGCGGTCAAAGAGGCTGGCCGGCGCCTGCGGCTCCAGCCGGTGCTCGGTGTCGAGGTGGCGTCGCCAGTCGTCGCGGCGCTGCGCCAGCACCGTGAGCATCTCTTCGGCCAGGCTGGCGAACAGGGTGTCGAGCAGCCGGTCGGCGTTCAGGCCGCTGCCGAGATCGGCGCCGAGCGCGTCGACCAGCCGCTTCAGGGTGGCGTCCGAGAGCAGCGAGCGGAAGTCGTGCACCAGACCGTCGCGGTCGACGCCGACGAATCGGGCATTCAGCCCCCAGGCCCGCACCAGCTGGGCGAAGATCGGATTGGCCATCAGCGACAGCCGCGACGCGATGGGCGGCAGCAGCACCAGCAGCCGCCACTCCGAGGAGGGATGGCGCCAGACCAGGGCCCGCGGGCTGCGCAGGTAGACCGCGGCAAGATGCGCGAGTTCGGGGCCGGTGCAGCCGGCGTCGAGCAGCTCGGCGTCGACCGGAAAGCCGTCGGCGCGCAGGGCTTCGAAGTCGGTCATGGGGTGGGCGCCGGGCGGGGGCGCCGCGGCGGGAGGCTCAGTCTGACCGCTTGGCCACGTAGAGCAGGCCGCCGCCGAAAAGGATGAGCAGCGTGGCCATGAGGGTGCGGCCGACGGAGTCGCGCCAGATGGCTTCGGCGGCGAACAGGGAACCCGCGGCGAGGAGGAATCGGGCGGTGCCGGCGGTGCGCTGGGCGGGACTGAGCTCGGGCATGAAAATGACTCTACCTCAGAACAGCGACGATTGGCGCTTGCCGTGCCGCAAGCGATGGCTTTGTTCGATGGTGACCACACGATCGCCCGGCAGCACATCGATCGGGGCACCGGCGGCGAGTCTGCCCGGATGAACGACGGCGCAGTAGGCGCCGGTGAAGCCGCTCTGCACCATCATCTTGGAGGCCCAGCTGAAGCCCATGCGGATGTCGAACTTGAAGCAGGGCGAGCGCGGCGACTCCACCCGCAGCACCACCTCGCCGATGCGCAGCCGGTCGCCGATCCAGAGCGTGGGCTCGAACAGGCCGCTGACCAGCAGGTTCTCGCCCAGGGCGCCGGGGGCGAGCGGATCGGTGCGCCCGGCCTGTCCGCGCACCGTCTGCCAGAAGGCGTAGTGCTCCGACGGGTACAGGTAGACCGCCTTGTCGGGGCCGCCATGCACGGTGAGATCGACCTGCTCGTCGCCGGCCAAGCCCAGCGGGCCCACCGCCACCGGATCGGGCCGTTCCAGGGTGCTCAGGGCCTGCTTGCCGATGGCGCTCATCACCTGGCGAGGCCGCTCACCGCCATCCCGGGTGAGCAGGGGCGCAGCGCGGCCCGCGCACACCGCCAGCAGCCGGCTCATGGCGCTGGCGCCGCCAGCGCGGCCGGATCGACATTGGCGCCGCACACCAGCACGCCCACCCGCTCGCCGGGTGCGGGGCGATAGGCACCGCAGAGCAGTGCCGCCAGCGCGGTGGCGCCGCCCGGCTCGGCGGCCACGCGCGCGGCAGCCCACAGCGCGCGCTGCGCCTGCACGATGGCCGCGTCGGGCACCAGCACCGAGGCGGCGAGATGGCGCTGCGCGAGCGGGAACATGAGCTCGCCAACCTGCCGGGCGCCCAGGGAGTCGGCCGCCACGCCGGACACGGCCACGCTCACCGGCGCGCCTGCGGTCAGCGCACGGTGCAGCGTGGGGCAGCCCTCGGACTCGACCGCCACCACCCGCACCGATCCCTGGTACCAGGCAAGCATGCCGCCGATCAGGCCGCCGCCACCCACCGCCACCAGCACGGTGTCGAGGGCGGGGCACTGCTGCTGCCATTCGCGCGCCAGGGTGCCCTGGCCGGCAAGGGTGGCGGGGTGGTCGTAGGCATGGGATTCGAGCGCGCCGCTGGCCTCGCGAAAGGCGGTGCAGGCGGCCAGCGCACCGGCATAGTCCTGGCCGGCGAGCCGCACCTGGGCCCCCAGCGCGCGCAGCCGGGCCTGCTTGGCCGCGGGCGTGGTCTCGGGCACGAAGACATGCGCGGGCAGGCCGAGCTCGCTGGCGGCCAGCGCCACCGCGATGCCGTGGTTGCCACCCGAGGCCGCCGCCACGCCAGCCACCGGCACGCTGGCCGAGAGCAGGCGGTTGAAGGCGCCGCGGGCCTTGAAGGTGCCGCTCACCTGCAGGCACTCGAGCTTGAGCGTGAGGTCGTGGCCCTCGAGGGTGAGCTCGAGGCAGGGTGTGACCCGCACCCGGCCGGCGATGCGCGCGGCGGCGGCGGCGATCTCGTCGCGCCAGGCGATGCGCGTGTCGGCCGCGCCCGGCTGCCCGCCGCGCTCAGCCATGGGTGATCAGCGCCAGCCCGGGCAGCTCGATGCCCTCGATCCGGGTGCGCCAGTGCTGCCCGGGCGCCAGCGGCTGGGCATCGGTGAGGGTGCCGGTGGTGACGATGGCGCCCGCCGGCAGGCGCCAGCCCTCGGCCAGGGCCTGGCCCACCAGATGGGCGAGGGCCTGCACCGGCCCGTCGAGCACCGCGCTGCCTTGACCGGTGGCCACCGGCGCGTCGTTGCAGGACAGGTGCAGCGTGAGCCCGGCCAGGGCGGCGCCGTCGTCCGGCGCGCAGGGCCGGCGCGGGCCGATCAGCAGCGCGCCATGCAGCCCCTGTGCGGCGATGGCCTGGGCGGCGCTGAAGCGCCATTCCGGCCAGGGGCTGGTGACCACTTCGAAGCCGTGGGCCATCCAGCCGATGCACCCGAGCACATGGTCGGGGTCGGCATGCTCGGGGCTGGTGGCCAGGCCGAACACGATCTCGGGTTCGAGGCGCGGTTCGGCCCAGCGTGCCGGCCGCACCTCGGCGAGGCTGCCCTCGAGCTGCGTGACCGTGGTGTGCCAGAGCGGCCCGCGGATGGGATGGCTGACGCCGTAGAGCGGCCAGATGCTGCGGTTGGTGAAGCCGATCTTCCAGCCCAGCGGCCGCTCGCCACGGGCCTGCCGCAGGGCGCTGACCTCGTCCTGAAGGGCCTGGCCGGCGGCGGCGTCGGCGAGCGGGTAGGCGGCGGGGTCGAGACGGGCGCCGGCGTCGGCCGCGCTCAGCAGGCCCTGCGCGAGGCTCACGGCTCGCCGCCGGCCACCGCCTGCACCGCGGCGGTCTCGATGCGGAAGAAGCGGCCCTGGCGATCGAGGTCGTGCATCAGCCCCTCGCGACGGAAGGCCGCCACCGTGCGGCTGGCGGTTTCGGTGGTGATGCCCAGCACCGCGCCGACATCCTCCCGCGAGGGCAGCATGAGCTGGTCGTGGCCCTCGCCGGCCAGACGCAGCAGCAGCCGCGCCAGGCGCTGCCGGGCGCTGCCCGAGGCGAGATCGGCGATGAAGTCGTCGGCGGTCCTGAGCGCTTCGTGCCACTTGCGCACCAGCTGCTGGTGCAGGCGCGGCGACTCGGTCTCCAGGCGCCGGATGACCGCCACCGGGATGCGGCAGGCCTGGATGTCGGTGATGGCCACCGCGGTGGAGTCATAGGGCGCGCCGGCGGTGGTCTCGAGGCCGGCGATATCGCCGGGGCCGAGCAGGCGCACGATGCGCTGCGAGCCGTCGGCGTGGTAGCGCACCAGCTTGATCAGGCCCTTGCGTACGGTGAACACGTACTCGCCCTGGGCGCCTTCGGCGAAGACCGTGTCGTGGGGCGCCAGCGCCAGATCATGGATGGGCTGGTCGATCAGCTGGAAGTCGGCGCTGTTCAGGTTGGCGAACAGCGACTGAGCACGGATGCCGCAACTGGCGCAATCGGACTCGTTGACCGTATGGAGCTTGACTTGCATGGTGAGCCTTTCCGCCGGCTCTGGATGGTCGGGGAATTATGGCTGATCGGCCCGCGCAGCGGGTTGGCGGCGGCCGGGCTCGCCCCTGGCAGCCCGCCCGGGATACCCGATCAGGCTGCCTGCCCTCAGGCCCCGGCGTTCCGGACGGTGTAAAATTGATGGTTTCGCTCTTGTCCGGACCCCACGGAGCCCCGCATGAATCAGTCGAGAAGCGCTGCCGCCCTCCCGTCGCAACCCGTCGGTGATCGAGCCGGTGGGCTGCGGGCGGTCGATGCCCGAACCATGACCGGCGCCCCCGAGTGGGTTCAGCATGCCGGCCTGATCGAGTGGGTGGCCCGCATTGCCGCGCTCACCCAGCCCGAGCGCATCCACTGGGCCGACGGCTCGCAGGCCGAGTACGACAGCCTGTGCGCCGAGATGGTGGCCGCCGGCACCCTTCGCCCGCTGAACCCGGCCAGGCGCCCCGGCTCCTACCTGGCCTGGTCCGACCCCACCGATGTGGCCCGGGTGGAAGACCGCACCTTCATCTGCACCGAGCAGCGCGAGGAGGCGGGCCCCACCAACAACTGGGTCGCGCCGGCCGAAATGCGCGCCACGCTCGATGGCCTGTTCGCCGGCTGCATGCGCGGCCGCACGCTCTACGTGGTGCCGTTCTCCATGGGGCCGCTGGGCAGCCCGATCGCCCATGTGGGCATCGAGCTTTCCGACAGCCCCTATGTGGTCGTGAACATGCGCATCATGACCCGCATGGGCCGCGCGGTGTACGAGGTGCTCGGTGAAGACGGCCACTTCGTGCCCTGCGTGCACAGCGTGGGCAAGCCGCTGGCCGCCGGGCAGGCCGACGTTCCCTGGCCCTGCAATCCCACCAAGTACATCGTCCACTTCCCCGACACCCGCGAGATCTGGTCCTTCGGCTCGGGCTACGGCGGCAACGCCCTGCTCGGCAAGAAGTGCTTCGCGTTGCGCATCGCCTCCAACATGGGCCGTCAGGACGCGCTTGCCGGCGGCATCGGCTGGCTGGCCGAGCACATGCTCATCCTGGCGGTCACCTCCCCGCAGGGCGTCACCCGCCATGTGGCGGCGGCCTTCCCCTCGGCCTGCGGCAAGACCAACTTCGCCATGCTGATCCCGCCCAGGGGCTTCGAAGGCTGGAGCGTGCGCACCATCGGCGACGACATCGCCTGGATCAAGCCCCAGCCCGATGGCAGCCTGCGCGCCATCAACCCCGAGGCCGGCTTCTTCGGCGTGGCGCCCGGCACCAGCGCCAAGACCAACCCCAACTGCCTGGCTTCGCTGTCGCGCAACACCATCTTCACCAATGTGGCCCTCACCGATGACGGCGATGTCTGGTGGGAGGGCCTGTCCGACCCGCCCGCCCACCTCACCGACTGGCAGGGCCGCGACTGGACGCCCGAGATCGCCCAGGCCAACCCGGTCAACGGCAAGCCCCGGCCGGCGGCTCACCCCAACGCGCGGTTCACCGTGCCCGCCTCGCAGTGCCCGTCCATCGACCCCAACTGGGACAACCCGGCCGGCGTCCCGATCGACGCCTTCATCTTCGGCGGCCGGCGTTCCACCACCGTGCCGCTGGTGACCGAGGCCCGCGACTGGGAAGAGGGCGTGTACATGGCGGCCACCATGGGCTCCGAGACCACGGCCGCGCAGGCCGGCGCCACCGGCATCGTGCGCCGCGACCCTTTCGCCATGCTGCCCTTCTGCGGCTACAACATGGCCGAGTACTTCGGCCACTGGCTCGATATCGGCCATCGTCTGAAGGCCTCGGGCGCGCGCCTGCCGCGCATCTTCTGCGTCAACTGGTTCCGCACCGACGAGAACGGCCGTTTCGTGTGGCCGGGCTTCGGCGACAACATGCGCGTGCTGGTCTGGATGCTGCAGCGCCTGGAGGGCAAGGCCCAGGGCGTCGAGCACGCCTTTGGCACCACCCCGCGCTACGACGACCTGGTCTGGGACGGCACCGAGTTCCCGCGGGCCGCCTTCGAGCGCATCACCGCGGTTGACCCGGCCGAGTGGCAGCGCGAGCTCGCCCTGCACGACGAGCTCTTCAGCCAGCTCGCGCAGGGTCTGCCCAAGGCCCTCACCCGGGTGCGCGGCCAGCTGCAGTCCCGTCTCGGCGGCTGAGCCAGGCCGTCGCGGCCGCCCCGGCTTGCGGGTAGAGTCGGGGCGTGGGCGCCGTCTTCCCGGCGCGCCCGTCTGCCGGAGAGTTCCCATGAGTGCCATTCCCACCGCGCCCGCCCGCGTGGTGGCGCCTGCCGCCGCCACCGCCTTCAGCGCCGCCGCCCGGCGCGACATGACCTATCACCTGCACCCCACCAGCAACCTTGCGCTGGTGCAGGCCGAGGGCCCGCTGGTGATCCAGCGCGGCGAGGGCGTGTATGTGTATGACGAAGCCGGCCGCCGCTACATCGAGGGCATGGCCGGACTGTGGTGCGCGGGGCTGGGCTTCTCGGAGCGGCGCCTGGCCGACGCCGCCCATCGCCAGCTGCTCGAGCTGCCCTTCTACCATTCCTTCTCGGGCAAGGTGCCGGCCATCTCCACCCAGCTGGCCGAGACCCTGATGTCGGTGGCCCCCGAGGGGCTGAGCCGGGTGTTCTTCGCCAACTCGGGCTCCGAGGCCAACGACTCGGCGGTGAAGCTGGTCTGGTACTACAACAACGCGCTGGGCCGGCCGGCCAAGAAGAAGATCATCGGCCGGCGCAAGGGCTATCACGGCGTCACGGTGGCCTCGGGCAGCATGACCGGGCTGCCCTCCACCCACAACGACTTCGACCTGCCCGCGCCACGCATGCTGCACACCGCCACGCCGCACTTCTGGCGCGAGGGCCGGCCGGGCGAGACCGAGGAGGCCTTCTCGGCGCGGCTGGCCGGCGAGCTCGAGGCGCTCATCCTGGCCGAAGGCCCCGATACCGTCGCCGCCTTCATCGCCGAGCCGGTGATGGGCGCGGGCGGCGTCATCGTGCCGCCGGCCGGCTATTTCGAGCAGGTGCAGGCGGTGCTGCGCCGACACGACATCCTGTTCATCGCCGACGAAGTGATCTGCGGCTTCGGCCGCACCGGGCAGATGTTCGGCTCGCAGACCTTCGGCATCCGGCCCGACATCCTCACCTGCGCCAAGATGCTCACCAGCGGTTATCAGCCGATGTCGGCCATGATGGTCGGGCCAGGCATCTTCGAGGCCCTGGTGCGCCAGTCCGAGAAGCTCGGGGTGTTCGGCCACGGCTTCACCTACTCCGGCCATCCGGTGCCGGCGGCGGTGGCCCTCGAGACCCTGGCCATCTACCGCGAGCGCGACATCGTCGGCCATGTGCGGCAGGTGGCACCCGTGCTGCAGGAGGGTCTGCGCGCGCTGGCCGATCACCCGCTGGTGGGCGAGGCCCGGGGCGTGGGTCTGATCGGCGCGCTGGAGCTGGTGCGCGACAAGCGCAGCCGTGAGAACTTCGAGGCGAAGGCCGGCGTGGGCGCGAAGCTGGTGGCCAACGCGCAGAAGCGCGGCGCCATCGTGCGCACCCTGCCCGGAGACTCCATCGCCTTCTCGCCGCCGCTGATCATCCAGCCGCACGAGATCCGCGAGCTGCTCGACGCGGTCAAGGGTGCGCTGGACGACACCTGGGCGCAGACCCGCAGCCTGGCCTGATCGGGGCCGGTGTCACCGGCCTGATATCCGCGCCGGTCAGGCGAGGCCTGCGGCGCGTGCGATCCGGGCGGTCTGCGCGATCGGCACGGCCAAAAAAAGGGCGCCCGCAGGCGCCCTCGTGCCGTCTCAGGCCCGGATCAGTAGATGAACACCGGGTTGATGATCGCCTGCACGGCGCCGGTGATCCGCGACGGGCCCAGGGTGAACAGGCCCTCGTAGACCTTGTCCTTCACGGCCTCCTCGGCGTTCACATTCTCGAGGATGAAGGTGCCGTTCTCGGCCAGCAGGATCTGGTGGACATGGAAGATGTCGGTCGGTTTCTCGAAGGGGATCACCTCCAGGCCCCAGGTGTCGGCACCCACCATGGCCACGCCCAGCGAGGTCAGGTAGCGCGCGCCCTCCACGCCCAGACCCGGCTCCACCGAGCCGTAGCGCTTGTCGTCCTTGCCGATCAGCTTGGTCCAGCCGGTGTAGAAGATGACCACATCGCCCTTGCCGATGGGCTTGATGCCCTGACGGGCGATGGCCGCGTCGATCTCCTTGCGGTTGAAGGCCGTGCCTTCGGGCACCGGGTCCTTGCCCATCAGCCCGACCATGTCGAGGATGACGCCGCGGGTGGCCACGGCCGGCACGGTCTCGATGCCGAACTTCTTCAGGCCGCCGGCGGTGACGAAGTCGCCGGCCTTGGTGCAGTTGTAGTAGACATTGGCGGTGCCGATGTGGCCCAGGCCGTCGAGCTGCGAACCGATGCCCACCCAGCCCATGATGATGTCGTCGTTGTAGTTGGTCTTGGTGGCGCCGAGCGAGACACCGTTTTCCTGGCCCGGTGACAGCACGGTGAGCGAGAAGGTGCGCGGCGGGTAGGCCGGGGTGCGGCTGTTGGTCTCGATGCCCATGCGGATGGACTTGCCGCGCTTGACCAGCTTGGTGGCCTCGAGCACGTTGGCCGGGGTGATGTTGTTGAGCGCGCCGATCTGGTCGTTGGCGCCCCACTTCGAGGGGGTGCAGTTCTGGGCCTGGGCCGGGGCGGCCAGGACGAACGCGGCGGTGGCGGCCAGGGCCGAGGCGATGCGGGTCAGGGTCATGGGTCTTCCTCCTTGGTGGGACAGCGTGTTGCTCTTGTGGGGGTGACGCGGATGCATGCGGTTGCCCGGATGGCTCAGGTGCCGGGGCAGGTGAGGCGAACCACCGGCACGGGCTGGGCGCCCCAGCCCTGGGTCTCGAGGGTCTCGAGGGCGGCGCTGCCCTGGCAGGCATGGCCCGCGGGCAACGGGGGATCGTCGGCGCTCAGCGCCACGTACCACGAGGCATCGAACAGGCGCACGGTGAGCGGGCCGCGGTGGGGCTGCTCGAGTGTCACCTCGAAGCTGAGCTGGATGCGCTGGGCCGACTGTTCGGCGCTGAGGCCCCGGCTCACCCGGAAGCCGGGGCGGGTGTCGGTGCCGGCGCCCAGGCTCAGGAAGTAACCCTGGGTCGATACCAGCTGGTCATTGAGCCGGGCGAACGCCGCCAGCTCCTCGGGGTCGGCGATGCCGTTGCGATTGGCATCGATGCCGCGCAGGGCAAGCAGCGAGGTGAGCGGGTCGAGCATCCAGCGCACGGTAAGCCCGACCACCGCCCCGTCGCGCAGCACCGGGTCGAGCTGGTAGCTGAAGCGGGCGTGCGGATGGGCCTGCGCGACCGGCACGGTGGCCAGCCCGGCGGTCAGCACGAGCAGCGCGCCGAACAGCCAGCGGCGAGTGGCCTGGAATACCCTTTTATTGCAACAGACTTGCATGTGATGCTGCGGGGGGCGATACTCTGAATGGGGAATGCCATCCCCGAGCGGGCAGGATGCACGGAAGACGTGCATGCCGCAAGCCGCTGGTGCGCCCGCGTTTCGCTGGATGGGTGTTCCGGCGCCCGCTCTCAGGCTGGCGCCAGCCGATTGGCCTGGGTGATGGCCGCCAGCAGGCTGCGGGGGTCGGCCAGACCGGCGCCATGCTCACCCGGCTGGCCGGCGATGTCGAAGGCGGTGCCATGGTCGGGGCTGGTGCGCACGAAGGGCAGGCCCACGGTGATGTTCACGCCCTCGTCCAGGCCGAGGTACTTCACCGGGATCAGGCCCTGGTCGTGGTACATGGCCACCACCGCGTCGAAGGTCTTCAGGCCGCGCGCGCGCATGAACACCGTGTCGGGCGGGAAGGGCCCCTGGGCGTCGATGCCCTCGGCGCGGGCCTGCGCGACGGCCGGCGCGATGATCTCGATCTCTTCCCGGCCGAACAGCCCGCCCTCGCCGGCGTGCGGATTCAGGCCGGCCACTGCCAGTCGGGGCGCGGCGATGCCCATGCGGCGCAGCCCGGCGTCGGTGATCCGCAGGGTCTCGAGCACCCGCGGCAGGGTCACGGCGGCGATCGCCTGGGCGAGCGACACATGGATGCTGACCAGTACGGTGCGCAGCTCGGTGTTGGCCAGCATCATGCGCACCGGCGGGTTGCCGGCCAGGTGGGCGAGCAGCTCGGTGTGACCGGGCCAGTCGTGGCCGGCGAGCCTGAGCGCCTCCTTGGCGAGCGGCGCGGTGACCACGGCCCGCACCTCGCCGCGCAGCGCGAGCTCGGCGGCGCGGCACACGCAGCGATAGGCGGCCTCGCCGCCGGCCGCGCTCATCTGCCCCACCCGCAGGTCGGCGGGCAGCGAGATCACCGGGATCACCGGCAGGTCGTCGCCGGTGAAGCCGGGGAGGGCGCCGATGGCGGGCAGGCCCGGCACCCCGGCCATGCCGGCCATCCCGGACAGACCCGGGGCGCCGCCTGCACTGCTGGCCGGCCCCACCGCCGCGCCCGGCGTGGCCACCGGCCGGATGTGCAGGCCCAGCCGCAGCCGGTCGGATTCCCGCTGCAGCAGGGCGGGGTCGCCGATGACCACGCAGGGCGCGGGCAGGCCGCCCGCCGCCGCCTTCAGGATGATCTCCGGGCCGATGCCGGCGGGATCGCCCAGGGTGATGGCGATGGGCCGCACGCGCATCAGCGGCCCGCCGCCTCGAGCATGGCCTGCAGCAACACATCGGCGCCGGCGGCCAGGTCGGCCGGCTTGGCGTTCTCGATCTCGTTGTGGCTGATGCCGTTCTCGCAGGGCACGAAGATCATCGCGGTGGGGCAGGTGCGGGCGACATAGACCGCATCGTGGCCGGCCCCGCTGGCGATGCGGCGCACCGGGTGGCCGAGCGCGCGGGCGTGCCGCTCGATGCCGCCCACCAGCGTCGGGTCGAAGGCGCAGGGCGGGAAGTGCACCACTTCGCGCAGCGCGATGCTCACGCCGTCCTGGCGTTCCACCTGTGCGGCGGCCTCGTGCAGCCGCCGCACCATGCTGTCCAGGGTGCTGGCGCTGGCATTGCGCAGGTCAACGGTGAACTCCACCCGGCCGGGGATGACATTGCGCGAGTTGGGATGCACGAAGAGCTGGCCGACCGTGCCCCGGGCGTAGTCGGGCGAGGACTCGGCGATCTCGCGCACCGCCTGCACCATGCGGGCCGCGGCCAGCAGGGCATCTCGGCGCATGGCGAGCGGCGTGGGTCCGGCGTGGGCGTCCTGGCCGCTGACGGTGGCATCGAACCAGCGTTGCCCGAGTGCGCCCTCCACCGCGCCGATGGTGATCTGCTCGGCCTCGAGTACCGGCCCCTGCTCGATATGCGGCTCGAAGTAGGCCGAGAAGCGCGGGGCGGTGTCCTTGCCGGCATAGCCGATGGTGGCCAGCGCCTTGCCCACGGTCACGCCCTCGCGGTCGACCTGATCGAGGCAGTGCGCCAGCGTGAACGCGCCGGCATACACGCCCGAGCCCATCATCACCGGGGTGTAGCGGGTGCCTTCCTCGTTGGTCCAGATGGCCACGCACAGCGGCCGCTCGGTGACGATGCCGGCATCGTTCAGGGCGCGCAGCACTTCCACGCCGGCGAGCACGCCGTAGTTGCCGTCGAAGCGGCCGCCGGTGGGCTGGGTGTCGACATGGCTGCCCACCGCCACCGGCCGGCGCGTGGGCTCGGCCACCGGTTGCGCGTCGGGTCCCTGGCCGGTGAGGCCGTTGCCCAGCCGCCCGGGGCGGATGCCGAAGACATTGCCGATCGCGTCGATGCGGATCTCGCAGCCGGCCTCGCGCAGCCAGCCCACCACGAGGTCGCGACCCTGGCGGTCGAGCTCGGTGAGCGCGAGCCGGCAGACCCCGCCCTTGGGCGTGGCGCCGATCCGGGCAAGGGTCATCAGGCTGTCCCAGAGGCGATCGGGGTTGATGCGCGGGACGATGAGATCCTGGGGCTGGGCGGACATGACGGACTCCGGGAGTGGGGGCGGTGTGAGGTGGGTTGAGCGGTTCAGCTGGCCCGGGGCGGGGCGGCGCCGAGCGCGGCGGACAGGTCTCGGGCAAGTCCGCCGATGGCCGCAACCAGGGCCTGGCGGCGTTCGGCGCTCAGGCCGGCCTTGATCACGCTGACCGCCACCGCTGCCTGCGCCGCGGGTTCGCGCGGGCCGAAGACCGGGGCGCCAAAGCACTGCATGCCCTCGGCGGTTTCCTCGTCGTCCATCGCCCAGCCCTGCAGGCGGGCCTGCGCGAGCTGGCGCTGCAAGGCTGTGAGCGTGCGCACACTGTGCCGGGTAAGACGCGGCAGCGGGGTGTCGGCCAGCAGCGGGCCGGCCTGCTCGGGCGGCAGCGAGGCCAGCATGGCCTTGCCCGACGAGGTGCAGGCCGCCGGAAATCGTCCGCCCACCCGGAAATTGACCGCGAGCGGCCGGGTGCCCGGCCGGCAGGCGAGGTAGCGCACTTCT
Source organism: Quisquiliibacterium sp. (assembly GCF_982640115.1). Classification (NCBI taxonomy): domain Bacteria; kingdom Pseudomonadati; phylum Pseudomonadota; class Betaproteobacteria; order Burkholderiales; family Burkholderiaceae; genus Quisquiliibacterium; species Quisquiliibacterium sp. The sequence continues at coordinate 35,398 of NZ_CEXFHW010000002.1, forward strand.
GCGCCTTCGAGCACGGCCAGCATCACGGTTTCGGCGCTCAGGGCGGCGCGGCTGCCGGCAAGCTGGTGGAACGCGCGCAGGATGTCCGACTGCGCCTCATAGGCGCCGGCCCATTGCAGGGGCCGCGTGCCGAGGCTGAACTCGCCGTCGGGGCTGCGCCGGGCGAGGCCGTGCGCCACCAGGGTGGCGAGCAGGCCGTGCACGCTGCTCTTGGGCAGAGCCAGCCGGCGGGCGAGTTCGGCCAGACCGAGCGGCTCGCGGGCCGTGGCAAGTTCATCGATCAGTCGCACCGCACGGTCCACCGCGGGCACGCGCGGGCCGTCGGGCGCGGGCGGAGTCCTCGTCGTGTCGGGCGCGGGCGCGCTTCTCGGCGCGTCGGACGCGGCAGCCTTCGCTGGGGCACGGCTCGCGCGGGTGCGAACCGGGGAGGGCGTGCGTGCGGTGCTGCGGGGCGAGGTCATGGCGAGGCCGGATTGACAGCGGGGAAGGCCGGATTCGATAATTCTTCCATAGAATGAATGCGCGTTCAACAGGCTGAACAGCCGCAGGCCCTTCGCCGGCCTGATCTTCAGGAGAATGTCATGGGAAGCTCGGACAGCCGCCTCGCGGCTCAGGTGGGTCACTGGATCGCCGGTGGCGATGTCGCCGGCAGCGCCGACGACCGCTGGGGCGATGTCTTCAATCCGGCCACCGGCGAGGTCGCCCGTCGGGTGGCGCTGGCCACGCCCGCGCAGGTCGACCTCGCCGTCAAGGCCGCCGCGGCCGCGTTTCCCGCCTGGTCGGGCATGCCGGCGCTGCGCCGGGCGCGGGTGCTGTTCAAGTTCAAGGAGCTGGCCGAACGCCATGCCGCCGATTTCGCCGCGCTGATCACCGCCGAGCACGGCAAGGTCTTCAGCGACGCCGAGGGCGAGCTCACCCGCGGCCTCGAGGTGGTGGAGTTTGCCTGCGGCATCCCGCAGCTGCTCAAGGGCGAATACAGCGAGCAGGTGGGCACCGGCATCGACATGTATTCGGTGCGCCAGCCGCTGGGCGTGTGCGTGGGCATCACGCCCTTCAACTTCCCGGCCATGGTCCCGATGTGGATGTTCCCGGTGGCCCTGGCCTGCGGCAACACCTTCGTGCTCAAGCCTTCGGAGCGCGACCCCTCGGCAGCGCTGTTCGTCGCCCGCCTGCTCAAGGAGGCCGGTCTGCCCGATGGCGTGTTCAATGTGGTCCAGGGCGACAAGGTGGCGGTCGATGCCCTGCTCACCCATCCGCAGGTGGACGCGGTGAGTTTCGTGGGGTCCACTCCCATCGCCCGCTACATCCACGACACCGCGGCCGCGCACGGCAAGCGGGTGCAGGCGCTGGGCGGCGCCAAGAATCACATGGTGGTCATGCCTGACGCCGACCTCGACCAGGCGGTGGACGCGCTCATCGGCGCGGCCTACGGCTCGGCCGGCGAGCGCTGCATGGCGGTGTCGGTGGCGGTGGCGGTGGGCGGCGTGGCCGACGCGCTGGTGGCGCGCCTGAAGGCGCGGGTGCCGGCTATCCGCGTGGCCGACGGCATGGACCCGGCCGCCGAGATGGGCCCGCTGGTCACCCGCACCCACTTCGACAAGGTGAAGGGCTATGTCGACACCGGCGTGGCCGAGGGCGCGCAGCTGGTGGTCGATGGCCGGGGCGTGGTGGTGCCGGGCCGCGAGGGTGGCTTTTTCCTGGGGGGCTGTCTGTTCGACCATGTCACTCCCGCCATGCGCATCTACCAGGAGGAGATCTTCGGCCCGGTGCTGTGCATCGTGCGTGCCGAGGGCTTCGAGCATGCCCTGCGCCTCATCAATGACCACGAGTTCGGCAACGGCACAGCCATCTTCACCCGCGACGGCGATGCCGCGCGGGAGTTCGCCCACCGGGTGCAGATCGGCATGGTCGGCATCAATGTGCCCATCCCGGTGCCCATGGCCTTCCATTCATTCGGCGGCTGGAAGGCTTCGCTCTACGGCGACCATCACATGCACGGGCCGGAAGGGGTGCGCTTCTATACCCGCTACAAGGCGGTGACGCAGCGCTGGCCGGCCGGCATCCGTGCCGGCGCCGAGTTCGTCATGCCCACCATGAAGTGAGCCAGCGATGACGCCGTGCGGCCTGCCGGCGCGGGCCGTGCCTACCGTGTTGCCCAAGGGGATCCTTTCATGACGCTTCAACTCAAGAGCAGCCTGCTGCTGCGTGACAGTGGCTACATCGACGGCCAGTGGGTGCAGGCCGACAGCGGCGCGCGCTTCGCGGTGACCGACCCGGCCACCGGCCAGACCATTGCCGCCGTGGCCGACATGGGCGTGGCCGAGACCCGCCGCGCCATCGACGCGGCGGCCCGCGCGCTGCCGGCCTGGCGGGCACGCACCGCCAAGGATCGCGCGGCGGTGCTGCGTCGCTGGTTCGATCTGGTGATGGCCCATGCCGACGACCTGGCGGCGCTGATGACCGCCGAGCAGGGCAAGCCGCTGGCCGAGGCGCGGGGTGAGGTGGTCTATGGCGCCTCGTTCATCGAGTGGTTCGCCGAGGAGGGCAAGCGGGTCTGCGGCGAGGTGATTCCCACCTACGCGGCCGACCGGCGCATCCTGGTGCTCAAGCAGCCGATCGGCGTGTGCGCCGCCATCACGCCGTGGAACTTCCCGATCGCGATGATCACCCGCAAGGTGTCGCCGGCCTTGGCGGCCGGGTGCACGGTGGTGGCCAAGCCGGCCGAGGCCACGCCGCTCTCGGCGCTGGCGCTGGCGGCGCTGGCCGAGCAAGCGGGCTTCCCGCCGGGCGTGTTCAACCTGATCGTGGCCGATGGCAGCAAATCGCCGGAGATCGGCCTCGAACTCTGCACGAACCCCACCGTTCGCAAGCTCTCGTTCACCGGATCCACCGAGGTCGGCCGCATCCTGCTGCGCCAGTCGGCCGATACCGTGAAGAAACTGTCGCTGGAACTCGGCGGCAACGCGCCCTTCATCGTCTTCGAGGACGCCGATCTCGATGCCGCGGTCGAGGGGGCCCTGGCCTCCAAGTACCGCAACGCCGGTCAGACCTGCGTCTGCGCCAATCGGCTGTATGTGCACGATGCGGTCTACGACGACTTCGCTGCCCGGCTGGCGGCCCGCGTGGCCGAGTTCAAGGTCGGGCCGGGCACCGAGCCGGGCGTCACCATCGGGCCGCTGATCGAGCCGGCGGCGGTGAGCAAGGTCGAGGAGCACATCGCCGATGCCGTGGCCAAGGGTGCCCGCGTGGCGCTTGGCGGCCAGCGCCACACCCTGGGCGGGTTGTTCTTCCAGCCTACGCTGCTCACCGAGGTCACCGCCGACATGCGGGTGGCCCGCGAGGAAACCTTTGGGCCGGTGGCCCCGCTCTTCCGCTTCCGGTCTGATGAGGAGGTGGTGGGCATGGCCAATGCCACCGAGTTCGGTCTGGCGGCCTACTTCTACTCGCGCGACATCGGCCGTGTGTTCCGCGTGGCCGAGGCCCTGGAGACCGGCATGGTCTGCGTCAACAGCGGCCTGCTGTCCACGGAAGTGGCGCCCTTCGGCGGGGTGAAGCAGTCGGGCCTCGGTCGGGAGGGATCCAGCCACGGCATCGAGGAATACCTCGAGCTGAAGTATCTCTGTCTGGCCGGACTCTGATCGCGCGGGGGAGGGCGGCGGGTGATGGACGATTTCGACTACATCGTGGTGGGTGCGGGCACGGCGGGCTGCCTGCTTGCCAACCGGCTCTCGGCCGACCGCCGCAATCGGGTGCTGCTGCTCGAGGCGGGAGGCAAGGACGACTATGTCTGGATCCACATCCCGGTGGGTTACCTCTACTGCATTGGCAACCCGCGCACCGACTGGATGTACATGACCGAGGCCGAGCCCGGCCTGAATGGCCGCAGCATCCGGTACCCCCGCGGCAAGGTCTTCGGTGGCTGCTCGTCCATCAACGGCATGATCTACATGCGAGGCCAGCGCGGCGACTATGACGGCTGGGCCAGCCTGGGGAACCGCGGCTGGGGCTGGGACGAGGTGCTGCCCTTCTTCAAGCAGCACGAGGACTACTATCGGCTCGACGGCGGTGCCCAGGACGAACTCCATGGCCACGGCGGTGAGTGGCGGATCGAGGCCCAGCGCCTGCGCTGGGAGATTCTCGATGCCTGGCGTGAGGCGGCGGCGGAACAGGGTATTCCGGCCTGCGACGACTTCAATCGGGGCGACAACTTCGGCTGCGGCTACTTCGAGGTCAACCAGCGGCGAGGCTTCCGCTGGAATGCCGCCAAGGCCTTTCTGCGGCAGGCCATCACCCGTCAGAACCTCACCGTGATGAGCGGCGCCCATGTGGAGCGGCTGCAGCTCTCGGATGACGGCAGTCGGGTGCTCGGGGTGGCGGTGCGCGACGCCGGTGGTGGGCCCAGCCGGGTGGTGGCGGCGCGTCGGGAAGTGGTGCTCGCCGCGGGCGCCGTGGGCACGCCGCAGATCCTTGAACTCTCAGGCATCGGGCGACCTGAGGTGCTGGCCGAAGCCGGGGTGCCGGTGCGGCTCGCCGCGCCCGGAGTCGGCGAGAACCTCCAGGATCATTTGCAGCTGCGCACGGTCTTCAAGGTCAAGGGCGCCGCCACGCTCAATGTGCAGGCCAACTCCCTCTGGGGCAAGGCACGCATGGGTCTGGAGTACCTGCTCTTTCGTAGCGGACCGATGTCAATGTCCCCCAGCCAGCTCGGCGCGTTCGCCCGGTCGGATCCCGGGCAGGCCCGGGCGAATGTCGAATACCACGTGCAACCGCTGTCGCTCGACAAGTTCGGCGATCCCCTGCACCGCTTTCCGGCGATCACCGCGTCGGTGTGCAATCTGCGACCGACGGCTCGAGGCAGCATCCACATTCGCAGCCCGCGGTCGGAAGACGCGCCGAAGATCGCGCCCAACTACCTGTCCACCCCGGAAGACCGGCAGGTGGCGGCGGATTCCATCCGTCTCACGCGGCGGATCGTGGGCAGTCCGGCACTGGCCAAGTACTCGCCCGAGGAGTTCGTGCCTGGCCCGCAGTATGACTCTGACGAAGCGCTTGCCGAGGCGGCCGGGCTGGTGGGCACCACCATCTTCCATCCGGTAGGCACCTGCAAGATGGGGCCGGCCGATGATCCTGCAGCGGTGGTGGATGGCGAGTTGCGCTTTCGTGGGCTCACGGGTCTGCGCATCGCCGATGCCTCGGTCATGCCCACCATCACCTCGGGCAACACCAACTCGCCCACGCTGATGATCGCGGAGCGCGCTGCTGCCTGGATGCTGGCCGCGCACCAGGCTTCTGGCTGAGGCAGGGCGGGCGTGCTGATGGGCGGCAGGGCAGGGGGGCGATGCTTCAGCGGGTGTCCGTGCCGCTGCCTGTCACTGCGAGGCCAAGGCGAACCCTGAGAAAAGCCTGCGCCCTGATCGGAGTCTCTGTTTCACGTGGAACAGGTTGAGCACGGTGGTCAGGCCGAGGCTGCATTGAAGGCGACTGAGGCCGCGCGATGTCACCGCGCTGCGGGCGGCGGCTGGATGATCGGCTTCACCCGGGCAGTGACCGTGTGGCGTAACGTGTCGGATGTGAAGCGGTGCGCCCTGCTGCCGATCCGGTGCCACTCGGCGCCTCGACAGGCGCAGCCGAACCGCTGAGCCCGTGTTCCGTGTCGCGCTTGCACTTTCCCGGTGCCGCGCCGGGTCACGGGGGTCTCAGGGTTCCCCCGGCAGGTGGGCTGCGCGGAAGGCTGGCAGCAATGCGGGCTCTCCAGGCTGTCCGGGCTCTCCGCGGTGTTGACGCTGACGCAGCGGTCGCGGTTGTCGGCGCCGTCAACGGAGCGGAGGGTGGTGCTAGCAATCTTATCTATCCCACGGATCATGGTCGGTGGGTCACACTGCCCCGCAGCCATTCGAGAGACCCGTCCCGGCGGCGCTTCTGCGGCGTACTGAACGCAGGTGCTCCCCTGGCGCCTTGCGACGGAGGTCGCCCTTCATTCACCCGCAGTGCCTGTGGTTTGTGGATGAAGCTCTGTTCCACGTGAAACAGAGGGGCCCCTGGGGTCTCCGACTCGGGAGCGCTTCAGTCCGCAGGTGTTGATGCCGAGCGGGGTGTCAAGCGGACAGTAACCCGCGGCGGCGGTTGCGATCGGGACGACGCCGATCAACCCTCAGGCGCCGATCGCGCCGGCTCATGCTGCCGCCACAAGATCGAGCCACGCTGCCAGACGGATCAGCCGATCGAGGCGGCCTTCGTTGGCTTTCATGCGCCTCTCCCCGTGGATTGACGCGCCGGTCTGCTCATCTCCCATGTCAACCTGCCTGGCGCTGCCGATCTCTGACGGTGCTGATCGAGCGTGACGATGAGCCCCGCAGGGCAGGGTGCTCGATGCCGGATGCATTCGCCAGCGGCCGTCGGGCGGGATTCACGCGGAACCCGTCGATCACCCCGGCAACGACGCTTTTCGTTATCATGGCCGGTTTCGCCGCACGCAGGCAGACTCCGATGGATTATCCGAAGACCTTCGATGTGATCGTCGTGGGCGGGGGCCATGCAGGCACCGAGGCCGCCCTGGCCAGTGCCCGACTCGGCGCCAGCACGCTGCTGCTTACCCACAGCATCGAAACCCTCGGGCAGATGTCCTGCAATCCGTCGATCGGGGGCATCGGCAAGGGCCATCTCGTCAAGGAGATCGATGCGCTGGGTGGTGCCATGGCAGCCGCCACCGACGAGGCCGGCATCCAGTTCCGCATCCTGAATGCCAGCAAGGGTCCGGCGGTGCGCGCCACCCGCGCCCAGGCCGACCGGGTGCTCTATCGGCAGGCCATCCGCCGGCGCCTCGAGAACCAGCCCCATCTCGAGATCTTCCAGCAGGCCGTGGATGACCTCATCGTGGAAGGCGATCGGGTCTGCGGCGCCATCACCCAGCTCGGCCTGCGCTTTCGCGCCCGTGCGGTGGTGCTCACCGCAGGCACCTTCCTGAATGGCCTCGTCCATGTCGGCCTGGCACGCTACTCGGCCGGCCGCGCGGCCGATCCGCCGTCGATCTCTCTGGCGGCACGGTTGCGTGAGCTGAAACTGCCGCAAGGCCGACTGAAGACCGGCACGCCGCCGCGCATCGATGGCCGCAGCATCGACTTCTCGCGCTGCGAGGCGCAGCCCGGTGATCTCGACCCGGTACCGGTGTTCTCCTTTCTGGGCGATCCGGCGCAGCATCCGCGCCAGTTGCCCTGCTGGATCACCCACACCAACCCCCGCACCCACGAGATCATCCGCGGCGGTCTGGACCGCAGTCCGATGTACACCGGCGTGATCGAGGGGGTAGGGCCGCGCTACTGCCCGTCGGTGGAAGACAAGATCCACCGCTTCGCGGACAAGTCGGCCCATCAGGTGTTCCTCGAGCCGGAGGGCCTGGACACCCATGAGTTCTACCCGAATGGCATCTCCACCAGCCTGCCTTTCGATGTGCAGCTCGACCTGGTGCACAGCATCGTCGGCCTGGAGAAGGCCCACCTCATCCGACCGGGCTACGCCATCGAGTACGACTACTTCGATCCCCGCGGCCTGAAGGCCACGCTCGAGACTCGCGCGATCGCCGGTCTGTACTTTGCCGGGCAGATCAACGGCACCACCGGCTACGAGGAGGCCGCTGCCCAGGGCCTGCTGGCCGGCCTGAACGCCGGTCTGGCGGTGCATGGCCGCGAGCCCTTCACCCTGCGTCGCGACCAGGCCTATCTCGGCGTGCTGGTCGATGACCTCATCACCCGTGGGGTTTCCGAACCCTACCGGATGTTCACCAGCCGGGCCGAGTATCGCCTGAGCCTGCGGGAAGACAACGCCGATCTGCGCCTCACCGAGATCGGCCGGCAGATCGGCTGCGTCGACGATGCCCGCTGGGCGGCCTTCTGCCGCAAGCGCGACGCGATCGAGACCGAACTGCAGCGCCTGCGTGACATCAGCGTCAACCCGAAGAAGCTGCCGCCCGAACAGGCCACCGCCGTGCTTGGTCAGCCGATCGAGCGCGACCACACCCTCGCCGAACTGCTGGCCCGGCCCGAGGTGCGCTACGCCGCGCTGATGTCGGTGGCCGGGCCCGGTGTCCCCGAGCGTGGCGAGGCGCTCGGCCTCGATCCGCTGCGTGCCACCGAGGTGGTGGAGCAGATCGAGATCCAGTGCAAGTACGCCGGCTACATCGCCCGCCAGCAAGCGGAAGTGGCCCGGGCCAGCCGCCATGAGGACCTCGCCATTCCCCCTGACTTCGACTACACGCGGGTGCGGGGGCTGTCCAACGAGGTGCGGGGCAAGCTCACCGCGCAGCGCCCCGAGACCGTGGGCCAGGCCTCCCGCATCTCGGGCGTCACGCCGGCGGCGGTCTCCCTGCTGCTGGTCTATCTGCGCAAGCGGCGTCTGCAGCAGGCGGCCTGAGCGGTGAGCCGCGTCGGCAAGCCTTTGCCCGACGATGCTCCGGCCCGCCTGGCCCGGGCACTGTCGGCGCTGGGTCTGAGCCTGCCCGAGCCGCGTCAGCGCCTTCTGCTGGGCCACCTTGCGCTGCTGGCGCGCTGGAACGCCACCCACAACCTCACCGCGGTGCGTGACCCCGCCGAGATGCTGGTGCAGCACTGCTTTGACTGCCTGGCCATCATCGCGCCCCTGCGCGATGCCGCCCGGGCGGGGCGAGACCACCTCGCCGACGGGGCGGTGGTGCTCGATGTCGGCAGTGGTGGTGCGTTGCCCGGTGCCGTGCTGGCCATCTGCGTGCCCGGCGTGCAGGTGCACTGCGTGGATGCGGTGGCCAAGAAGGCCGCCTTTGCCCGGCAGCTGCGCGTCGAGCTCGGCCTGAGCAATCTGCACGCTCACCATGCCCGGCTCTGGCCCGATCGCCCCCCGGAGCCGGCGCTGCGCGATCTGCCGCCGGTGACGCTGGTGGTGTCGCGCGCCTTCGGCACCCTGGCCGAGTTCGTCCGGCTGAGCCTGCCCCTCTTGGCCGAGCAGGGCGTCTGGGCGGCCATGAAGGGCGCGCTGCCGGAAGACGAGTTGCGTGAACTGCCCGAGGGCGTGAATCTGTCGGCTGCGATTACACTGGCCGTTCCGCAGATGGACGCCCGTCGCCACCTGCTGCTGCTTGAGCGCCGCAGTGCGCCAGCCCTGGCCTGACCATGTCACGCATCTTCGTCGTCGCCAATCAGAAGGGCGGGGTGGGCAAGACCACCACCACCGTCAACCTCGCCGCTGCGCTCGATCAGCTCGGCCAGCGGGTGCTGCTGGTCGACCTCGACCCGCAGGGCAATGCCACCATGGGCTGCGGCATCGACAAGCGCACCCTGCCGCGCTCGGTCTACCAGGTGCTGATCGGCCAGAGCGTGGTGGCCGAGGCCGCCCAGCCCACGCCGCATGGCGGCTTTCGGGTGCTGCCGGCCAACCGCGAACTGGCCGGCGCCGAGGTCGAGCTGGTCGACCTCGACCGCCGCGAGCTGCGCCTGCGCGATGCCCTGGCCGCGGTCAGCGCCGACTTCGATGTGGTGCTCATCGACTGCCCGCCCTCGCTCTCCATGCTCACCCTCAACGGCCTGTGCGCGGCTCATGGCGTGATCATCCCGATGCAGTGCGAGTACTACGCGCTGGAGGGTTTGTCAGACCTGGTCAACAGCATCAAGAAAGTGCACGCCAACTTCAACACCCGCCTGAAGGTGATCGGCCTGCTGCGGGTGATGTTCGATCCGCGCATGACGCTGTCGCAGCAGGTCTCCGAACAGCTCTCGCAGCACTTCGGCGACAAGGTCTTCAGGTCGATCATTCCCCGCAATGTCCGGCTCGCCGAGGCGCCCAGCCACGGCATGCCGGGCGTGGTCTTCGACCCCTCATCCAAGGGGGCGCGCGGCTATGTCGAGTTCGCCGCCGAACTCATCGAGCGCCTCCGGAGCCTCCCCGATGACTGACTCACCTCCCCGGCGCAAGCCGCCTGCCGCTGCCAAGCCCAAGGGGCTGGGGCGCGGCCTCGATGCCCTGCTCGGTGCCGATCTGCCGGTGGCCGGCACGGCCGCTGCTCCCGGCCCGGTGGCCACCCTGCCGGTGGCCCGCCTCCAGGCCGGCCGCTACCAGCCGCGATCGCGCATGGATGAATCCGCCCTGCAGGAGCTGGCCGATTCCATCCGCCAGCACGGCGTGATGCAGCCCATCCTGGTGCGGCCGCTCGAGTCGCATCGCTACGAGATCATCGCCGGCGAGCGCCGCTTCCGCGCCGCCCAGATCGCCGGTCTCGACGAGGTGCCGGTGCTGGTGCGCGAGGTGGCCGACGAGCAGGCGCTGGCCATGGCCCTGATCGAGAACATCCAGCGCGAAGACCTCAATCCGCTGGAGGAGGCCCAGGCCATCCGCCGGCTGATCGACGAGTTCAGCTACTCGCACGAGCAGGCTGCCGAGGCGATCGGGCGTTCGCGCAGCGCCACCTCCAACCTGCTGCGCCTGCTCAACCTGGCCGAGCCGGTGCAGGCCTTGCTGCTGGCGGGCGACATCGACATGGGCCATGCCCGGGCCCTGCTGGCGGTCGATCGGGCGGCGCAGATCATGCTGGCCCACGAGGTGGTCGAGAAGCGCCTGACCGTGCGCGAGACCGAGAAGCGGGTGCTGCAGCACCAGCGCGCCCAGGATCCCGCCGCCAGCGCGCCGCGCGCGGCAGGCGGCCGCCGGCCCGATCCCGATGTGCAGCGTCTGCAGACCCGGCTGGCCGATGCCCTCGCCGCCGAGGTGAGCATCCGCGTGGGTGCCCGCGGTCGGGGCCAGCTGGTGATCGGGTTCTCCGGCCCCGAGCAGTTCCAGGGTCTGCTCGAGCGTCTGGGCCTGGGCGAGGGCGATCAGGCCGACTGAGACACGGGCAGCCGCGCCCCGGCCCGCGTGGCGCCCGCGGGTCCGAGGGGCGCGATGGGATTGCTCAGCACATAGTCGGCAAAGGCCGGCCCGCTCATCGACTTGCTGAACACCCAGCCCTGCAGCAGGTCGGCGCCCCAGCCGGCGAGCAGCACCCGGTGCTCGGGCTTTTCCACGCCCTCGGCCACCACCTCCTTGCGCAGGGCGTGCAGCATGCCGATGGCCGAGCGCGCCAGGTCACGCGCTTCCTGGCTCTCGAGCAGGTCGGTCAGGAAGCTGCGGTCGAGCTTGATCGAGTCCACCGGCAGCCGCTTCAGGTAGGTGAGCGAGGAGTAGCCGGTGCCGAAGTCATCCAGCGCCAGGCTCAGGCCCATCGCCGCGAGCGCATTGAGCCGCTGCTCCACCTCGCGCGGCTCGTCCATCAGCAGGCTCTCGGTGATCTCGAGCTTCAGGCCGCTGGCGGGCATGCCGGTCTGCGCGAGCACCTCGCGCACTTCATCGACGAAGTCGGGCCTCTGGAACTGGTGCACCGACACATTCACGCTCACCACCGACACCGGCACGCCGTCGCGGCGCCACTGCATGAACTGGCGGCAGGCCTCGCGCAGCACCCAGCTGCCGATCGGCGAGATCAATCCGGTTTCCTCGGCCAGCGGAATGAATCGGCCGGGCGGAACCATGCCGCGCTCGGGATGCTGCCAGCGGATCAGGGCCTCGCAGCCCTGGACGACGCCGGAGCGGGCCTGCACCAGCGGCTCGTAGTGCAGCAGGAACTCGCCATTCGCCAGGGCCCGCCGCATCTCGGTATCCATCGCGGCGCGGTGCACCGCCTCGGCCTCCATGTCAGCCAGGTAGATCGCCACCGAGCCCTGGCCCCTGGCCTTGGCGCGGTACATGGCCATGTCGGCGTGGCGCAGCAGCTCGGCGGGGTCATTGCCCTGGTCGGGATAGCTGGCGATGCCGATGCAGGCATTGATGTAGCGGTTCGCGCCGGCGAGATCGAAGGGCCGGGCGAGCGTGGCCACCAGCTGTTCGGCCTGCGCCCGCGCGGCGTCATCGTCCACGGCCGAGAGCGCGAGCGCGAACTCGTCGCCCCCCAGGCGGGCCACCACGCCGCGTTCGCCCAGGGTCTCGCGCAGCCGGCGCCCGACCTCGCCGAGCATGCGGTCGCCGGCGGCATGGCCGAGGCTGTCGTTGATGTGGGAGAAGCCGTCCAGATCGACGAAGAGCACCGTCTCGCGGCGGCTTTCCTCACGGGCCTGGCTCAGCCGTTGGCCGAGCTGCTCCAGGAAATTCGGTCGGTTGGGCAGGCCGGTGAGCGAGTCGATGTTGGCGCGCACTTCCAGCAGGGCGGCGCGCCGTGCAGACTCCAGGCCCACCGCCAGCCGGCCAGCCAGCCCGGTGATCAGGGCCTGCTCGGCGGGCGTGACAGGCGCGGTCGCGGCACGGGCGGCGAGCAGCGCCCCGGCCATCAGGCCGTTGGCGATCACCGGCTCCAGCTGCGCGGGGAGGTCTGGCGCAGGCCGCAGGGGCTGCGCGCCGGGGGGCTCATCCGAAGTCATGACCCGGCTGCCGCCGGCGGCGCATTGCGCCAGCCATTCGGTCTCGGGGGCTGCTGCCAGCCATGCCTGCCGCTGGCGGCCGTCGCCCCGGCAGAGCCACCAGCCGTCTTCCTCGGCCACCGCCACCATCACCGCAGCACCGGGCATGCCGCGCACCATCAGGTCCCGTGCAATGCCGGCAATCTCCCGGACCGGCCGACCCTCCAGGATGAGCTGGTCGATCCGGGCGAGCGCACCCAGGGTGTCGAACTGCTGGGCGAGGCCCTCGGCCATGCGGTTGAACGAGTGGCCGAGCCGGGTGAATTCATTGTCCCCGCTGAGCGCCACCCGATGGGCGAAGTCCCGTTCGGCCAGCCGTTCGGTGGCCTGGGTGAGGGACTGCAGCGGCCCCAGGGTTCGTCTGACCGCCACCAGCGCGAGCAGCAGCGCGCTCATCAGTGCCAGCAGGGCGGCAGGCAGGACCGCCTGGTTGAGCCGGTTCTCCGCGGAGCGGGCGATCCGCACCGGCTGGGTGAGCACCAGAAGCCAGCTCTCGGTGTCGAACCGGGACTTCAGGAAGACCTCGCCGAAGACGCTGCTCTGGTCCTCCTCACCGGTCCAGTCCACCCGACCCAGGAGCTGATCGGCCGGCCGGCCGGCAAGCTGATCCAGCACGCTGCGCGGCAGTGGGCGCTCACAATGCATTGGCTGGGTCCGGGCGTCCAGGGCGCAGAAGGCGGCGTTGGCGGCCTGCAGATCGGTGCCTGCCCACAGCACGGAGCGGCTCAGTCGCAGTGCCAGCGCGGCTGCGTCGGCCACGGCGGCATCCGCCCGCAGCAGCCAGATCTCGGCGGGCTCGGCGCCGGCGGCGTTCAGCACCACCAGTCGGCCGCGTCCCGGCCGCGGGCGGTCCTGCGACGCGAGCGCCGCTGGCGGCTCGCCGCTCTGGCCGGGCAGGGCCCAGGCCGGCGCTCCCGCGGCCGGCAGGCGGGCCACCCGGTCGAAGGGCGAGGCCGGATCCGTGAGCAGTCCGGCGAGGTCCTGGCGCTCGATCCGGCTCGCCGCCATCCCGTCGTAGGCGGCGAGCCGCTCCATCATCACCTGGGTGAGCGACTCGATGGACTCACCCAGCGCCGCGTAATGACGGGCACGCAGCGCCTCGCGCGCCTGATGCTGGCCGACGCCCAGGGTGATCGCCGCCGGCAGGATGCCCAGCAGCAGGAAAGCCAGCAGCATGCGCCGGGCCACCCGGGTACCGAGCGCACTGCCCAGCCAGGCCCGTGCGGTCGGCTGGCTCACTTGCTGGACGCCGTGGCGTCGAGGTCTTTCGCGAAGCCGGTGAACCGGCCGTTCAGGCCGCGAACCACATCGTCGAGCGCCTTGTCATCGGAGACAACTTTCGAGGTCTCCCCGTCCCTGCCGATGCTGTAGAGGTCGTAGTCGGTGTTCAGCGGCTTGAGATTCTTGCGCTGCCGCGCCTGGCCATTGCCCCTCTCGGTCTCGAGGTTGAAGTACTGGTAGGCACGGCCCCAGGGGTCGGCGACGCTGCCGCGGCCGATTTCGTCGAGGCTGTCGGGGAGCCGCCGGTTGTTCAGTTCGAAGCTCTTGATCCGGTTGGAGATCTCGAGGATGTCGCTCACGGCGGTGGCCGCCTTGGCGCGGTCGAGGTAGCGGTCGTAGGCGCGGACCGCAAAGGTGGCGATCAGGGCGACAATGCCCACGGCCACCATGACTTCCAGCATGGTGTAGCCGAGTTCACGCAGGCGGGCGCGGCGTCGGACAACCTCGTCGTCGATGCTTGTACTGGCGGGCAGCGCGCCGGGGTGCCGGGGCTCGGGCGGAATGTCGCTCATGGACGGGATGATCGGTCGCGGCCTGCGCGGCTGACCAGCGGGCCGGGATGGAAGGCCCGCGGGTCCGGCCGAACGGCCCGGGGGCGCCGACCCCGCCTCACTGCATGGTGAGGCCGGTCTCGCGCACGAAACGGGCCCAGCGCTCGGTCTCGCGCGCCACCATGGCATCCACCTCGGCGGGTGTGCCCGGCGGCAGGGGGCTGCCGCCGATGGTCTCGATGCGGGCGATCACCTCGGGGTCGGCCAGCGCCCGGGCCACTTCGGCTGCCAGCCGCTGCAGGGCAGGGCGGGGCGTGCCCGCCGGCGCCATGAAGGCGTACCACGAGATGACCGGCGCCTCGGGGAACCCGGCCTCGGCGAGCGTGGGCAGATCGGGGAACTGCGGGTTGCGGGCCGGCGCCACCACCGCCAGCGCCCGCATCTTGCCGGCCTTGACATGCGGTGCGGCCACGCCGAAGGGCATCAGCGCGAACTCGATCCGGCCCGCGATCAGGTCGGGCACCACCGGCGGATAGCCCTTGTAGCCCACCGAGGTGAGCTGGATGCCGGTCTGCTTGCGCAACATCTCCACCCCCAGGGTCTGCGAGGTGCCGTTGCCGGCATTGGCGTAGTTGAACTGGCCCGGTCGGGCGCGGGCCAGCGCGACGAAGTCCTTCAGGCTGCGGGCCTCGACGCTGTTGGCCACCACCACCAGATTGGGCACCTGGCCCAGCATGGCGATGCCGGCGAAGTCGCGCGAGGGATGCCACGACAGCTTCTGGAAGGCGGGCAGCGTCACATGCGAGAGCGTGGCCAGCAGCAGGGTGTGGCCGTCGGCATCGGCGCGTGCCACCGCTTCGGTGCCGATGCTGCCGCCTGCGCCCGGTCGGGCCTCGACCACCACCGGCTGGCCGAGCGTGGCGGCGAGCCGGTCGGTGACGGCCCGCGCCATCAGGTCGACGATGCCGCCGCCCGGGAAGGGCACGATGATCCGCACGGGCTTGCTCGGCGACCAGGCCGCCGGCGACTGGGCCCACGCCGGCGTCTGCGCGGCGACCAGGCTCAGCACGAGGCCCAGGGTGATCAGGATTCGGATGACGAGCGGTTTCATGCGTTTCCTTCGGGAGGTGGCGGCCAACCCCGGCCGCGCCTTTCCATGATGCAATCAGTGCCCGTCAGCATGCATCCCCGAGGCGACCGCCATGTTCCAGAACGCTCTCTTCCAGGGCCACCGCATCCTCGTCACCGGTGGCGGCACCGGCCTGGGCAAGGCCATGGCCGGCCGCCTGCTGCAGCTGGGCGCCGGCATCGTGATCTGCGGCCGCCGCAAGGGCGTGCTCGATGCCACCGCCGCCGAGCTCATGGCGCAGCACGGTGGCCAGGTCGATACCGTGGCCTGCGATGTGCGCGATGCCGCGGCGGTCGACGAAATGATGGACGACATCTTCGCCGCGGGCCCGCTCACCGGCCTCATCAACAACGCTGCCGGCAACTTCATCAGCCGCACCGAAGACCTCTCGCCGCGGGGCTTCGACGCCGTGGCCAACACCGTCATGCACGGCACCTTCTATGTCACCCATGCCGCCGGCCGGCGCTGGATCGCGGCCGGGCGCAAGGGCACGGTGCTTTCGATCATCGTCACCTGGGTCTGGACCGGATCGCCCTTTGTCGTGCCCTCGGCCATGTCCAAGGCCGGCATCGACGTCATGACCAAGTCGCTGGCGGTGGAGTGGGGCCGTCACGGCATCCGCCTGAACGCCATCGCCCCCGGCATCTTCCCCACCGAGGGCGCAGGCGCCCGGCTGCGGCCGGTGCCCGGCACCCCCGGGGTCGAGACCACCCACAATCCCATGGGCCGGCTCGGCCGCATGGAAGAGCTCACCGACCTGGCGGCCTTCCTGATGGCGCCGGGCTGCGAGTGGCTCACCGGCCAGACCATCGCCATCGACGGGGCCAACTGGTTGGCCAATGGCGCGTACTTCAAGCAGTATCTCGACTGGACGGACGAGCAGTGGGCGCAGGCCCGCGCCCGCATCAAGGAAGCCAACGACCGCGACAAGGCGCAGCGCTCCACCTGAGCCCACCGGCCTCGCGCGGCGCCTCGACGCCGCGCCCTCTGCCCGCCTGCCCCGCCTGCCGCCTGCCCTGTTTGCTGCCTGCCCCGAAACCCCCCGCCAGGAACGCCGCCATGAAGCTCTTCCATTCCCCCGCCTCGCCCTATGTCCGCAAGTGCATGGTGGTTGCCCATGAAACCGGCCTGGCCGCGCGCATCGAGCTGCTGCCCTCGGCTGCCCACCCGGTCAATCGCGATCGCAGCATCGTCGAGCGCAATCCCCTGGGCAAGGTGCCCACGCTGATCACCGACGAGGGCGATGCCCTCTACGACAGCCGCGTGATCTGCGAGTACCTCGATGCCCGCGCCGGCGCGCGGCTTTTCCCGGCGGCCGGCCCGGCACGCTGGCGCGCGCTCACCGACCAGGCGCTGGGCGACGGCATCCTCGACGCGGCGCTGCTGGTGCGCTACGAGACCGGCGTGCGGCCCGAGCCGCTGCGCTGGTCCGACTGGAGCGCCGGCCAGCTCGACAAGATCCACACCGGCCTGGCCCGCGTCGAGGCGCAGGCCGAGGGCCTGGCCGACCGGGTCGACATCGGCACCATCACGCTCGGCTGCGTGCTCGGCTACCTCGACCTGCGCTTCCCCCAGCTCGCCTGGCGCGAGGGCCATCCCCGCACCGCGGCCTGGTTCGAGGGCTTCAACGCCCGGCCGTCCATGCAGGCCACCGTCCCGAAGGCCTGAGGCCCGCCGATCCGGCCATGACCCTCACCGAGCTGCTCGCCCGTCACCCCCGGCCGCACGAGCCCGCGGTCCACGACCGCGATCGCCCGGTCACCCCGGCCATGCTCGCCGACGAGAGCGCGCGGCTGGCGGGTGCCCTGCACGCGCTGGGCGTGGGCCGTGGCGATCGGGTGGCGGTGTGGCTGCCCAATGCCACCGCCTGGCTGGCCGCCTTCTTCGCCTGCGCGCGGCTGGGCGCGATCGCGGTGGCCGTGAACACCCGCTTCCGCTCCGCCGAGCTCGCCGACATCCTCGGGCGCTCGGGCTCGCGGGTGCTGCTCACCTGGCCGGCCTTCACCCGGGCCGATTTCGTGGCCACCCTGGCCGGCTGCCCGGCCGAGTCGCTCGCCGCCCTCGAGGCGGTCATCGCCTACGACGAAGACGAGCCGCAGGCCGCAGCCCGGCTGGCCGAGCTGCGCGCCGCGCTGCCCGCCCGGGCGCGGCTCAGCCGCTACGCGTCGTGCGTGGCCGGCGAGCCCTTCCCGCATGATCTTGCCGAGCCGCAGCTGGGCTGCGCCATCTTCACCACCTCGGGCACCACCAAGGCGCCCAAGTTCGTGCTGCACGACCAGCGCACCCTGGTCGGCCACGCCGGTGATGTGGTGCGCGCCTGGGGCATCGACGCGTCCTCCTCCATGCTGCTCGCGCCACCCCTCTGTGGCGTGTTCGGCGTGTGCAACGCGCTGGCCATGCTGGCGGCCGGGCGGCCCTTCGCCATGATGCCGGCCTGGGATGCGCGGCTGGCCGCCGAGCTGATCGCGCGCCACCAGTGCACGCACATGAACGCCACCGACGAGGCGATCGACCAGCTGCTGGCCTTGCATGAGCGCACGCCGGCCTACCCCAGCCTGCGCTTCGTGGGCTACGCCGCCTTCAATCCGGCGCTGGCCGACCTTTTCGAGCGCGCCGACGCCCGCGGGCTGCGGGTGGTGGGGCTGTATGGCATCAGCGAGATCCAGGCGCTGTTCTCGCGCCAGTCCGAGCACGCCCCGCCCGAGGAGCGCCGTCTGGCGGGAGGGCGCCCGGTGAGCCCGCTCGCGCAGGTGCGTGCCCGTGACCCCGAGACCGGCCGGGTGCTGCCCCATGGCGAGTCGGGCGAGCTCGAGTTCCTCGCCCCCGGTTCGATCATGGTCGAGTACTTCGGCAACCCGCAGGCCACCGCGCAGGCCCGCGATGCCGAGGGCTGGTACCGCTCCGGCGACCTCGGCTACACCACTGCCGACGGCCGTTTCGTGTTCCTCGCCCGCATCGGCGATTCGCTGCGCCTCGGCGGCTTCCTGGTCAGCCCGGCCGAGATCGAGGAGTGCGTGCAGCAGGTGCCTGGCATCGACGGCTGCCAGGTGGTGGGCGTGACCACTGCGGGCGCGCTGCGGCCGGTGGCCTTCGTCACGCTGCGGCCCGGCGCCGTGCTCGACGAGGCGGCGGTCTGCGCGCATGTGGCCGCGCGCCTGGCGCGCTACAAGGTGCCGACGCGGGTGTTCGCCATCGATGCCTTTCCGGTCACCGAGGGCACCAACGCCACCAAGATCCAGAAGCACCGACTGCGTGACCTTGCCCAGGAGCGCCTGTGACCGACATCGCCGCCCTCGAAGCCCGCCTGCGCGGGCTGTTCTCCGACCTCATCGGCCTTACCCTCGTCCAGGCCGAGCCCGACAGGGTGGTGGCCACCCTGCGGGTGCGGCCCGACCTCTGCACCGCCGGCGGCATCCTGCACGGCGGCGCGATCATGGCCTTTGCCGACACGCTGGGCGCGGTGGCCACGGTGCTCAACATCCCCGAGAGCGCCGGCACCGCCACCATCGAGTCCAAGACCAATTTCTTTCGCCCCGCACCGGTCGAGACCACGGTCACCGGCACCACCACGCCGCTGAACAAGGGCCGTCGTACCCAGACCTGGGAAACCCGCGTGACCAGCGCCGAGGGCAAGCTGGTGGCGGTGGTCACGCAGACCCAGATGGTGCTCTGAGCCGGCCTCACACCCCGGTGGGTCGCGCCAGGGTCTCGGCGCGGTCCACCGAGCGCACCGGCAGCTCGCGCACCTCGCCGCCCTTGAGCAGCCGCAGCGTGACCTCGGTGCCGGCCGGCCCCAGGCCCCAGAGCCGCCGGTAGAAATCGGCCTGGCCGGCCACCCGCTGGCCGCCCACCGACAGCACGATGTCGCCGGGATCCACGCCGGCGCGCTCGGCCGGGCTGCCGCGCGAGACCCGCACCACCATCAGGTTGCCGCGGACGAACTCCGTGCTCATGCCCAGCCAGGGCTGCGCCGGTGCCGCGCGCCGGCCCTGCGCGAGCAGGTCGGCCATGATCGGCTTGAGCAGGTTCACCGGCACGAAGAGATTGCCCGGCAGGCCGCGGCGGTCTTCGCCGGCGTCGTTCACCACCAGCGAGCCGATGCCCACCAGCCGGCCGTCGCCGGCGATCAGCGCGGCGCCGCTCCAGTTGTTCACCGGCGGGAAGGTGAAGATCGGCCGCTCCAGCAGGTATTCCCAGCTGCCCGCGAAGGGCTTGCGCGACACCACCACCAGCTCGGTGGCCTCGCGCTCACCCTGGCCCACGGTGAGCACGGTGTCGCGCTCGGCCACCCGGTCGGAATCGCCGAGCTCCAGCACGGGCAGGCCCAGGGGCAGCGCGGTGCGCACCAGCCCGAAACCGCTGGCATGGTCGTAGCCGGCCACCGTGGCCGGCAGGCGCCGGCCATCGCCGGTGGTGACCTCCACGGTCTCGGTCTCGAGCAGCAGGTAGCCGATGGTGAGCACCAGCCGCTCGCCGATGATCACGCCCGAGCCGCTGCGCCGCGGGCCGAGCGAGGCGGCGCTGGGCGCGTCGGCGATCGCGGTGGCATCCACGCGCACCACGGCGGCCACGGCAGCCGCGCGTCGCGCGGGATCGGTCGGGACGGAACCCTGGGCCGCGCCGGGTTGCGCGGGCGATTGCGCGTGCAGGGGGGCGGCGCCGAGCAGGCAGGCGCACAGGCAAAGCTTCCAGGCGAGGGCGCGCATGACGGTCTCCGCGTCGAAGGGAACGATGGCGGATCATGCGCCGCCCGGGCTGCGGGCGGATGCTGCGGCGCAACGCCGCGTGGGGTCTTTGGTCCTCCGGCCGGGCCGTCGCGGACAGCGCGCAGCAGGGTCTGATTTGACCCCCTTGGGGCAAACCCTTAAAATCTCAAGTCTTTGCCTGTCGCAAGCCGACGCAACAATCATGTTTGCTGCCGTGGGTTTGCAGGTTGGAGCCGTCAGTGTGCTCGGTGTTCTCACCGGGCTGGCGTTCAACTGGACGAGCGCGTTTTTTTTCGCGCTCGGCGGCATGGCGGCGGTGGTTCCCAACGGGTTGTTCGCCCTGAGGCTCGCCCTGCAGAAAGGTCGCTCGCCGGAGTCCTACCCGGCGGTGTTCTTCCTGGGCGAGTTCGCCAAGATCGGCCTTACCGCCGGTCTGCTGGCCTGGGTGGTTCATGTCATGCCCGAGGTCCGGTGGTTGCCACTGGTCCTGGGCCTGATCGTGGCCCTGAAGGTGCCGCTGTTCGCGCTGCTGCTGGTCCGGGATGCGCCACTGAACTGGCCGCCCCGGGGCAGTGGTCCTGAAGTACCGAGGTCGTCAACGGATACCTAGAAGCACACAGAAGCCATGGCAGCCGACGCTCACGCCCCCACCCCCTCCGAGTACATCGTCCATCACCTCACCCATTTCAATGGCACCGGTGAGGCGCAGAAGTCCATCGTCGACTTCTCGGTGGTCAACTGGGACACGGTGTTCTTCTCGGTCCTGCTCGCCGCGCTCACCGCCTTCCTTCTGGCCCGTGCCGCCAGCAAGGTCACTTCGGGCGTGCCGGGCCGTTTCGTGGGCGCCATCGAGTCGCTGGTCGAGTTCGTGCACGAGCAGGCGCGCTCCATCGTCAAGGGCGACATCTCCTACATCGCGCCGCTGGCGCTGACCTCGTTCGTCTGGATCGTCCTGATGAACGCCATGGACTTCCTGCCGCTCGATCTGCTGCCCAAGCTCTGGGAAGGCTACTACGCCGCCACCGGTCGCGATCCGCACCATGCCTATCTGCGCGTGGTGCCCACGGCCGACCTCAACGGCACGCTGTCGCTGTCCATCGTGGTGCTGTGCGCGTCGATCTACTACGGCATCAAGATCAAGCACCCGGGCGGCTTCATCCATGAGCTGTTCTCGGCGCCCTTCGGCAGCGGCATCCTGCTGGCCCCCTTCAACTTCGCGCTGCAGCTCATCGAGTACGCCGCGAAGACCGTGTCGCTCGGCATGCGGCTGTTCGGCAACATGTTTGCCGGCGAGCTGGTGTTCATGCTGATCGCGCTGCTCGGCGCCACCGCCACCTGGTGGGGTTTCGGCCTGCACTTCCTCACGGGTCTGGGCTGGGCCATCTTCCACATCCTGATCGTCGTGCTGCAGGGCTTCATCTTCATGATGCTCACCCTGGTGTACATCGGCCAGGCCCACGAGGGCCACTGACCGGCCGGTCCGCCGCCGCTTCCGCTTCACCCCTTTTCAACCTCAAGTTCCTGTCGCTTTCAAACCAAGGAGTCATCATGACCAACGTCGCTCTGGTTGCCATCGCTTGCGGTCTCATCATCGGTCTGGGCGCGCTCGGCGCGTGCATCGGGATCGGCATGATGGGTGGCAAGTACATCGAAGGCGCCGCCCGCCAGCCCGAACTCATGGACAAGCTGCAGACCAAGATGTTCCTGCTCGCCGGTCTGATCGACGCCGCGTTCCTGATCGGCGTGGGTATCGCGATGATGTTCGCCTTCGCCAACCCGTTCAAAGGCTGAACCGGGTTCCATCCTCCCGACTTCTCCAGTAAAGGAAGTCAGTCGTGAACATCAATGCGACGTTGATCGTCCAGATCGTCGTCTTCGTGGCGCTCTGGTGGTTCACCGCCAGGTTCGTCTGGCCGCCGATCACCCGGTCCCTCGATGAGCGCAGCAAGCGCATCGCCGACGGTCTGGCGGCTGCCGACAAGGCCAAGGCAGATCTTGCCTCGGCCGAGCGCCGCGTGGCCGACGAGCTCAAGCAGGCCCGCGACGGCGCGGCCGAAGTGCGTTCGGGTGCCGAGCGCCAGGCGGGCCAGCTGCTCGAAGAAGCCCGCGCCGAAGCCGGCCGGATCGTGGCGGCGGCCAAGAAGGCCGCAGAAGACGAAGCCGCCCTGGCCGCCCAGCGCGCCAAGGACCAGCTTCGTGATCAGGTCGCCCAGCTGGCGGTTGCCGGTGCCGAGCGCATCCTGCGCCGCGAGATCGACGCGAACCGTCACGCCGATCTGCTGGCCGACCTGAAGAACGAACTGCGCTAGGACCCGAGCATGGCCGAGTCACTCACCATCGCCCGCCCCTACGCCGAAGCGGTCTTCAAGCTGGCCCGTGACGCGGGTTCGCTGCCTTCGTGGTCCGATGCCCTGTCGCGTCTGGCCTCGGTGGCCGGCAACGACGCCGCGCGCGAACTGCTGAGCAACCCCCGGCTGAGCACCGCCCAGGTGGCGCAGCTGGTGGCCGAGACCTGCGGGCAGCTCGAGCCGCAGCAGTTCAACTTCGTGCAGGTGCTGGCCGAGAACGAGCGGTTGTCGGTCCTGCCGGACATCGCCCGGCACTTCGAGACCCTGCGAAGCGGTCACGAGAACATCGTCGACGCCCATGTCACCTCGGCGTTTCCGCTCACCGACGCCCAGGTGGCCGAGGTGACCGGCACGCTGCAGGCGAAGTACGGCCGGCAGGTGAAGGTCAAGGTATCGGTCGATGCCGATCTCATCGGAGGGGTCTCCGTGCGGGTCGGCGACGAGGTCATGGATGCGTCGGTGCGCGGCAAGCTCGCGCAGCTGGCAGGCGTGCTGAAGGCATAACGCGGCGGCTTTTCACCGGCGCGCACCAAGGAATCAGGAGAGTCTCATGCAGCTCAATCCGGCTGAGATCAGCGAACTTCTCAAGACCAAGATCCAGAATCTGCAGGTGTCCGCGGACACCCGCAACCAGGGCACCGTGGTGTCCGTCACCGACGGCATCTGCCGCATCCATGGTCTGTCCAATGTGATGCAGGGCGAGATGATCGAGTTCCCCGGCAACACCTTCGGCCTGGCGCTGAACCTCGAGCGCGACTCGGTGGGCGCGGTGGTGCTCGGCGAATACGAGCACATCTCCGAAGGCGACACCGTCAAGGCCACCGGCCGCATTCTCGATGTGCCGGTGGGCCCCGAGCTCATCGGTCGCGTGGTCAACTCGCTCGGCCAGCCGATCGATGGCAAGGGCCCGATCAACGCCAAGCTCACCGACGTGATCGAGAAGGTTGCGCCGGGCGTGATCGCGCGCCAGTCGGTCTCGCAGCCGGTGCAGTCGGGCCTGAAGGCCATCGACGCCATGGTGCCGGTCGGCCGCGGCCAGCGCGAGCTGATCATCGGTGACCGCCAGACCGGCAAGACCGCGGTGGCCATCGACACCATCATCAACCAGAAGGGCAAGGGCCTGTACTGCGTGTACGTGGCCATCGGCCAGAAGGCCTCCACCGTGGCCAACGTGGTGCGCAAGCTCGAAGAGAACGGCGCCATGGCCTACACCATCGTGGTGGCCGCCACCGCCTCCGAGTCTGCGGCCATGCAGTACATCGCCGCCTACTCGGGCTGCACCATGGGCGAGTATTTCCGCGACCGTGGCGAAGACGCCCTGATCGTCTACGACGACCTGTCCAAGCAGGCCGTGGCCTATCGTCAGGTCTCGCTGCTGCTGCGCCGCCCGCCGGGCCGTGAAGCCTACCCGGGTGACGTGTTCTACCTGCACTCCCGCCTGCTCGAGCGCGCCGCCCGCGTGAACGCCGACTATGTCGAGAAGTTCACCAACGGCGAGGTCAAGGGCAAGACCGGCTCGCTCACGGCGCTGCCGGTCATCGAGACCCAGGCCGGTGACGTGTCGGCCTTCGTGCCGACCAACGTGATCTCCATCACCGACGGTCAGATCTTCCTCGAGACCGACCTCTTCAACGCCGGCATCCGGCCCGCCATCAACGCCGGCATCTCGGTGTCGCGGGTGGGCGGCGCCGCCCAGACCGACATCATCAAGAAGCTCGGTGGTGGCGTGCGTCTGGCGCTCGCGCAATACCGTGAGCTGGCGGCCTTCGCGCAGTTCGCCTCCGACCTCGACGAAGCTACCCGCAAGCAGCTCGAGCGCGGTCGTCTGGTCACCGAGCTGATGAAGCAGCCCCAGTACCAGCCGCTGCAGGTCTGGGAGATGGCCCTCACGCTGTTCGGCATCAACAACGGTTACTTCGACGATGTCGAGGTCGCCAAGGCCCTCGCGGCCGAGAAGGCGCTGCGCGAACATGCCCGTGCCAAGTTCGGCGGGCTGGTCGAGGCGATCGAGCGCGACAAGAAGTTCAGCAAGGAGATCGAGGCGCAGATGCACGAGCTCCTGAAGGACTTCAAGAAGACCGGCGCTTACTGACGCAGCTCCCACGGACGGCGCCCCGCCGCGGCGGG